>CAXAVQ010000114.1:0-7634 GCA_963971985.1 uncultured bacterium | reverse complement strand
AAGCCCACCGCCTCCGCGTCGAGTACGCCAAGCGCCTCGCCGCCCTCCGAGGCGGCGACGTCGAACTCAGCGAGATCAACGTCGACGTCCTCGACGACGACGGCAAGGCCATGGACCTCGAAGAAGTCATGGAAGGCGTCGAGGTCGAACCCGAGCAGCGCAAGGCGGCGTGAGACCGCTAGCGCGATGCAAACTCCCCAATCAACGCCGCGTGCGTCCGCATTCCCAGCGTGAAGCAGTCGATCTCGAACTTCTCGTTCGGTGAGTGCACCCGATCGTCATCGAGCCCGAAGCCGATCAGCAGCGTGTCCAGACCGAGTTCCGCCTTCAGCAGCCCCACCACCGGGATCGAGCCGCCCGATTTGATCAGGTGAGGCTTGGTCCCGCCAGCGACCTCCAGCGCCTTCATCGCAGACTGCACGTACGGCGAATCCGCCGACACGTTCCCCGGGTGACCGCCGTGCAGGTCCGTCAGTTCCCACTTGCAGCCCGGCGGCGTGCGCTCCTCCAGCCATGAGAAGAACTTCTTCGTGATCGCTTCCGGGTCCTGATCCGCCACGAGCCGGAACGACACCTTCGCGCCCGCGTACGACGGAATCACCGTCTTCGCGCCCTCGCCCTGGTAGCCGCCCCAGATACCGTTGATATCGCAGGTCGGTCGTGCCCACTCGCGCTCCAGCGCGCTGTAGCCCTTCTCGCCCACGTCCGCCTCCGGAGGCAGACCGATCTTCTTCAGCGACGCCGCGGCGTCCTGCGGCACGCGCGACCACGCCTGCTTCTCCTCATCCGAGATCGGGCGCACATCGTCGTAGAACCCGGGAATCGTCACCTTCCGGTCCGCGTCCCAAAGCTGAGCCAGCACCTTCGTGAGTTCATTGATCGGGTTCGGGCACTTGCCCCCCAACATGCCCGAGTGCAGATCCTGATCCGGCCCGTGCAGCACGATGTTCGTGTACGCCATGCCGCGCACACCCGTTGTGATCGCTGGCTTACCACGACCCAATTGCCCGGTGTCGGAGATCACGCAGACGTCACACTGCTCAAGCTTCGCACGGTTCGCACGCACGAACTGGTCGAGGTGCACCGAACCGGACTCTTCTTCGCCCTCGAGCAGGATCGTGAAGCGCACCGGCACCCGACCGTGCTGCTCCTTCCACGCCCGCAGCGCCTCGAGAAAACTCGCGACCTGCCCTTTGTCATCCACCGCGCCTCGCGCCACGATCCGGCGCTGTGGCACATCATCTTCAATCGGCCCGTTCGCCTCCTTGATCACAGGCTCGAACGGCGGCGACTCCCAAAGTTCCAGCGGCTCCGGCGGCTGCACGTCGTAGTGCCCGTAGAACAGCACATGAGGCCCGTCGTAATCGTCCGCGCCGGCGTACTCCGCCCACACGATCGGGTGCCCCGGCTTCTCCGGCGTGCCGGTCTCCTTCAGTTCCGCCTCGATGCCCGCTTCCGCGAGGCGCTCGACCGCCCACTTCGCCGCCTCGCGACACTGCGGCCGGTACTTCGAATCCGTGCTGATGCTCGGGATGCGCAGCCAGTCGATCAGCCGGTCGATCGCCGCCCGTTCGTTCTGTTCGAGTGCTTTAAAAATGCCGTCGAGATCGATCGCCGCTTTGCTCACGCCTGCCTCCGGGGTCGGGTCCGCTTCGAATCAAAGAGAAGCGCCCAGCATACCCGCCCGGCAGATCGACGATCCCGGCCTACAGAGCCCCGCCAGTGCCACGCAGCGCCCCCACGATGTTCGCCGAAGCGACAACCAGCGCCGTCACGATCAGCAGCACGAACAGCCCAACCTCGAGCACACGAAGCGCCCTCGTCCGCCGGCGAGACGCCGGCGAAGCCGCCTTGCCCGCTTCGGGCTCGGCATCGACCACCTCGTCAATGGCGAAGCCTTCCAACTCGGCATAACTCTGCGGCGGACGCTGCGACCAGTCCAGCCCGCAACGCGGGCACAGGTCACGAGCCGACACATCGACCCGCGATGAGTCCGCTCGAAGTCCACAGCCGACGCATCGGCGTTGCAGCATCCAAGGCGTTTTGGTCGGGGTGACCAGCGTCATACAGCACTTCAAGCATAGAGTCCGCATTCCCGAAAGCGAGCGCGAACCCGCGCGTTCGAGAATTTGGGCTCCGGATTCACTCCCTGAACATGCCGAATCTTTCCACCATATCCGACTGGGCAAATCTGCTGGAAGGCCTCGCCTCCAGCGTTCCCGTGCCCGATCTCACCGACGATGCCCGGCCCTTTGCCGACGAATTCGGCCACCGGCGCCCCGTCGATCGTCCGTTCATCGCCTGGCTCACCGAAGCAGACCACCCGACGGACACCCTCGGCGCCCTGGTCCACGCCGATTCGCCCGATGTCGCCCTCTGGGCCGTCCTCGCCACCGTCCAGCCCGTCCCCGCACCGGTCCTCGCCCTCCACCGGCGCACCGACTGGCGGAGCAACTTCGACGCTGGCAGCCTGTTCCCCCAGCGCAACGAGTCCGGCCCAATCGCCATCGAGGTCTGGACCGAGGTCGAGCTCAGTTCGCTCCACGCCCTCGCCTGGCTCGCCGGGCGCGATCCCTCGCTCCGCCCGCTCGTCCGCGACACCGCGCGCTGGCACATCGAAAATCTGCAGCCCGACAACGCGACCAACCACCCCTGGGCGGTCCACGTCTTCGCCGCCATCGGCGTCCTCGACGCCAACCCCGACGCGTCGATGTACGCCCAGACCCTGCTCCACAACTGCCAGGTGTCCCAGGGGCGACCCGACGCGTTCTCCGCACTGATCCTGCGTGACAGCGCCCGAGCCCTGCGAAAGGGCTCGCTCACCGAGTGGCTGACTGGCTCAGATCACCCCTGACGCCCTCGAAACCGCCGGGGCTCAGTTGCCCTGCGGCTCCGGGTCGTTGCTGGCCGGGTGCTTGGGCATCACCGGCTCCTGGCTCACGCTCCGGCTGTCGGGCTGGACCATGTCGGTCCGAGCACTGGAACTGGGCAACTGCTCCGGATCCTTGGCCTTGCTGGCGCTCGGCTTTTTCGAGGCCTCTTCGACCTCGTCCTCGATGCCCTGAATCCCCTTGCGGAACTCGACAATCGAGCGTCCCACGCCGCGACCGACCTCGGGCAACCGGCGCCCGAACAGCAGCAGGCCGATGACCAGGATGATGATCCACTCCCAGTTGCCGCCGAAGCCGAAGGCAAGCGTGGCGTGCGAAGCGATGTCAAGCGTGCCGGTCATCAATGCTCCCGATCAGTCGAAAAAGCGGGCCGACGCCTCGTGCGGCGTCATCTGTGAAACAGCCCGGTCATCGGCAGGATGCCGACCGACGCCCGAACCTCATCCGAAGATTGTACCGCCACCGGGCAAGCCCGGTCGAATCCGCTGAATTCTCACGATCCCGAACGTGCCAAGCGACCCCGGATTGCCCGACGCTGCTCGGCGTGTGCCATGGCCGCCCTCAGCAGGCGGCTATGCGGGATGACCATGGGATGTGGAAAACCACGAAAATCTCGCGCGCATGTACCACGCCTGCGCACAACTTCGCGGACATCGCCCGATTCCCACGAAATCGCTCTTGGAGCCATCGCCTCCCGCATGCACACTCGGGCCATGCACACCACGCCCACCGATACCGTCCCGACCCAGACCATTCTCACCCAACTCCGCGAAGCCGAGGCCGAGTCCAAACTCGTCATTCAGCGCGTCCAGACCAAGGCGCTCGAAACCCTCGAAGCGCTGATGGACGAGCCCGAGCCCACCGGCGACGCGAAGAAGGACGCCTTCATCGCACGCGAGCGCAACCGCCGGCGCCTCGCCGCGACGCAGGCGCTGGCGCACATCCGATCTGTCCAGCTCGAAGAGCGCAGCGCCGCAAAGGCGCGCGCCAAAGCGGACGAACAGAGAGAGAACTCACAAAGTGTGCCACTGGCCGCTTGCCGGCAAGTGCCGGGCCTTGAGAACCCGATCACCCACCCGGACAACTCCCCGCCCCCCAACTTCACCACCCTCGACCTTCAACAGGACTGGCCGCGCGAGCGCCGGCAGGCGATGACGAAGGCTCGGGCGAAGCGGAAGGCCAAGCAACGCCGCAAGCGATGACCGCCCACCAAGGGTGCCATGGTCGGAGCCCGACAACGTCGGGCGCAGGCCATGCGGAGGACGGTACCCGGTCGACGCGCATCCGCCCTCCGCCCGTTACTCCCCCAACGCACTCAGCCATTCGTGCCCTTCGGGAAACTGAACACGCAAACTTTCGCGCAACCATCGCCGTGCCCGCTCATCCAACAGCGGCAACGCGGCATCAAAGTCTTGCTGATCCTTCTCCAGCGTCTCCACCCTCGCCTTGTAGAGCAACTGAATCTCGGGACGCAGAAACGGAACGCCATCGCTCGAAACCAATCCCAGTTCGCTCAGTGCCCCGCGGATCGATCGGTTCCGCTTGAACAGCCATTCATCACCCTCGGCATCGAGCAACATCACCTGCAGACGCCACGGACCATCAGACGTTTCGCGACACCACACATCCGAGTGCGGCGGCTCAAGCCGTTGCGCAGCGGTCCATTGAACGAGTTCACCCTGATAGGCCACGGAACAGTCCCAACCCTCAAGCAACTTCCAGACCGACCGCTGATCGCGACGGAGCACCACCACATCGAGGTCGCCATGCTCACGGGTCGCCCGGCCCACGAACAGTTCGATGGCGTAGCCACCGGCGATCCACCATTGAGCCCCAAGCCCCGAGAGCAGCGCCGATGCTTCCTCGACGGTGAGCGGATCCCAAATATGAGATCTGCCATCGCCTACCACGGGATCCCCTGCAACTCGTCGCGACTCAGACGGAGATCAACCATCGGCACTCACAGAAGAATGCAAACTTTCGTGCGTAGATCCACAAGTTCCCCGAAGTCCGCTTCCGCCATCCAGTCGCGCAGCGGGGTGAGCACGTGATCCATATTTTGCGCACGGTTGATGAGGGCGACGGAAAACAGCATATTCTCGGCTGTGATCAAGCCGACCCATGTGAAAGCGGCTTCCGGCAACTCGCCTAGTTCGAGGGCATCCTCTAACGCGCTTGCCGACTTCACCCCAGCAGCATCGAGAAGCGCAAACGAAGCAGCTCGCCCCCTTGCGCTCCGGGGCTTCGGCGGAAACTCGCGAAGACACATACATCGCATTTCTGCTTCCCAATCACCATCATGCTTCGAGAGCACAAGCCGCGGTGGACACCGCATCTCTGCGACAATGAACCAAGTGAGGACCCCGGTGACACCGAATACCGCCAAGATCGCTACCAGCGCTTCGGCCCTTGCGACCCACCCGACCGGGTTCGGTGTCACAACCGTCGGCCCCAAACTGGCAAGAAACAACAGACTCAGAAGACCGCAGACCAGCAACACGCCCCAAAGAAGGGGCCGGTTCCACTTCCAAGTAAAAACAGCCCGGTCGCTAGAAACAGGCTCGAATTCAGCCAAGCCACGGCCGAAGGAGACGCGATCTTCGATCTCGTTCGAAAGCAGAACGGCCGCAGCGTTGCTGTCGAAGAACCGATCTGGAAGCGACTCTTGCTCGATACCGCCAACAAGGACCTTGAACTTAAACATAGGTGCGTCCGCCGTTCCGCAGCGTGAGTCTGCCTCGAGAACAATAGAGTTTCCACGTGACTTCGCGAAAGGCCATCACAAAAACACCGAAGCCACAATCCCCGAAACCACCATCGCCACCGGCAACGTCAGCACCCAAAGCCCGAGCATGCAACCAACGAGCACAACCACCACGTGCGGCAGATCCGGGCGCTTCACGCACCACACGCCGATGGCCGTAACACTCGACAGCAAAACCAGCAGGTTCCAGATCGTTTGAATCCTCGCCTTACCGGAATCGAAACGCAGCCCATGTTCGATGTTCCAGGAAAACTGCGGCCACTGGAACGCGAGGATCGCCAGTGCAATCACAAGGCCGGACGGGAACACCCAACGCGATCGAAACAGTGGTGGATCGGGCGTGTCAGTTGTGGACTCAGGTTGATCCATGGTCAGATCGCTCCCGGCTTACTGATGATGCAGCTCCGCCGCCGTCACCACGTTCTCCAGCAGCATCGCCACCGTCACCGGGCCCACGCCGCCGGGGACCGGGGTCAGGTGGCCCGCCACCTCGGCGACCTCCTCGTCCACATCGCCGACGGTCCGCATCTTCGTGCCGTCCGGCTTCGGCTCGTCCAGAGGCACTCGGTGGATGCCCACATCGATCACGATCGCGCCCGGCTTGATCCAGCTCTTCTTCACCAGATGGGGCACGCCCGCCGCGGCGACCACCACGTCCGCGCTCGACGCCAGTTCCGGCAGGTTCTCGGTGTACTTGTTGCACGAGATCACCGTCGCCTCGGGCTTCATCAGCATCACCGCGATCGGCTTGCCGACGATGTTCGAGGCCCCCACCACCACGCAGCGCTTGCCCTTGAGGTCGATCCCGGTCGAGTTGATCAGCTTCACCGCCGCCATCGCCGTGCAGGGCGCCAGCGACGAGCGGGCGTAGACGATGTTGCCGATGTTCGCCGGGTTCACGCCCTCGACGTCCTTCTCCGGGTCGATCAGCGACTGCACCCGGAACGGGTCCACGCCTTCCGGCAGCGGCATGTGCAGCATGATCGCGTGCACATCGTCGTCGTTGTTCAGGAGCAGCACGCGCCCGGCGATGTCCTCGTACGTGGACGAGCCCTTGAGCTCGTGGAGCACGTAGTCGATGCCGAGCTGGTTGCAGGCCCGCTTCTGGTTCTTGGCGTAGACGTGGGCCGCGGTGTTCTGCTCGTCGGTGACGAGGATCGCGTCCAGCCGGACGTCGAAGCCCTTGTCGTTCAGGGCCTTGACCCGGCGCGCGATGCCGGCCTTGACCTGGGAGGCGATGGCTTTCCCGTCGATGGTGATGGCCCTTGGCATAGGGCGTAGAGTAACCGCCCGAGAGGACCGTTGCCGATGCCCAGCAAAGACGTGATCGAGCATGTGAACGAACTCCGCGAGCGCCTGCACCGGGCCAACCGGGCCTACTACAAAGAGGCCAAGCCCTTCATGTCGGACCGCGAGTTCGACGAACAGCTCAAGGAACTCGAACGCCTCGAAGACGAGCACGACCTCCACGACCCCAACAGCCCCACCCAGCGCGTCGGCGGCGAGCCGGTCGAGGGCTTCAAAACCGTCAAGCACGCCAAGCCGATGCTCAGCATCGACAACTCGTACAGCGAGGAAGACGTCCGCGACTGGGCCAAACGCGTCGCCCGACGAGCCGAGAACGAGGAGGGCAACGGCGACCTGTTCGCCGGCGAGGACCACACCGTCTTCGCCTGCGACGCCAAGATCGACGGCGTCGCCGTCAGCGTCCGCTACGAGAACGGCGAACTGAAGCAGGCCCTGACCCGCGGCAACGGCACCGAGGGCGACGACATCACCACCCACGCCCGGCGCGTCCGCTCGCTCCCGCTCGTCCTGCCGGACGAAGCTGCCAACCGCTTCGAGATGCTCGAGGTCCGGGGCGAGATCTACATGCCCAACCCCGAGTTCGAGCGGATCAACGAGCAGCGCGAGGCCGACGGCGAGGAGCCGTTCATGAACCCGCGCAACGCCACCGCCGGCACCCTCAAGGGCCTCCG
>CAXAVQ010000113.1:0-7637 GCA_963971985.1 uncultured bacterium | reverse complement strand
TCTCTCTCGATGCTCCCGCGTCGGGCGCGGGCTTCGTGATTACGGGGTGGTCGGTGTCTACTGAAACGGCGTGCCCGAGAGCACGCCGCGAGAGGGTCAATCCTCGGTCTCGTTCATGGCGACGCGTCCGCCGACAACGACGACCGCGGGCTTGGTGGTGGCTTCGAAGGGCTTGCCGGTCCACAGGACGATGTCGCCCCGCTTGCCGACCTCGATGGTGCCCATCTTCTCCGACAGGCCAAGCACGCGGGCTGGGTTCACGGTCACGGCACGCAGCGCCTGATCGAACGTCGCACCGGCCTTGATCGCGAGCATCGCCTGCCCGGCGAGGCCCTCCTCGTCGCGCATATCTTGGGCAGACAGCGCCGGCTCGAAGCCGCGCTCGAAGAGCTCGCGGATCGTGCCGAGACGGGTTCGGTTGTCGTCGCCACTGAAACGACGCAGACCGACCGAGGTGTCGCTGATCGGGCCGAAGACGATCTCCGGGCGTGTCTGCTCAAGGACCTCCCAGCAGTCGTACGCCGCGACCGGCTCAACCAAGGTGAATTTCAGATCGAACTCGCCAGCCATGCGGACCGCGCCTTCGATGTCGTTGCGATCTCGCGCCAGAATCCGGAGCGGGACATCCCCCTCCATGATCCGCTGCAGGACCGGGAACGCTTCGGCCGGCGGCTGATCCGAGCCGGTCACTTCTTCGCCGGCGATCCAGTCCTGCGTGTCCGAGAACGCCTTGCGGAACACCCAGGCGACGCCCATCCGGGTGGTCGGGCGACGCGTGCGCGTGCTCACGAACTGGCCGAACGGACGCGAGTTGCGAAGGCCGACCGCGTACGGGTCGGTGCCGATCACTGCCTGCACGTCGCCGCTGTCATTGAGGATCCGATCGCGGATCGAGCCGTAGGTCGTCACGATGGCTCCTTGCGGGCCGATCACCGCCGACGTGTCCGGCGCGACGAACACGGTGGTCACGCCCGAACGGGCCAGCCAGCCGTAGTCCGGCGAGCGCAGGTTCGCGACGTCCAGCACGCTGGTGTGCGGCACGACTTCGGACGACGATTCCGTCGATGTGATCACCGGCTGCACACCCGCTGTGAGGATGGCCGAGATGTTGTGCGACGGCCAGCCGCAGCACGGGCAACCGAGCTCTTCTTCGAGATCCTCGTCCGTGCCGGACTTGAACTCGCCGTGCAAACTGCTGAGCGGGCACATCGCGAAGCCCGAGCAGGTGACGCACGCCGCACCATCATCGTGGAAGGGCAGTTGCCTGACGAAAAATGAGCTGAGGTCGCCCGCTGGACGTGCCTCCTCGGGCAGGAAGATGTCCTGTCGCTCCAGACGCGCGTTCGCGTCGATGAGCCCCGCGGTGATGTGGCCCTCTTCGAGTTCGTACACCGTCGCGTCGCCCGGGATCGGGATGCCCGGCCCCACGGCGATGATCGTGCCATCTTCGATGATGACGATGCCGTTCTCGATCGGCGCGCCCGTCCCGGTGTGCAGCGTGCCGGCCTTGAGCGCCACCACGTCCGCCGAGAGCGTCGAGGCCGCGAGGAGCCCCGCTCCGATCGCCGCCGAGGCCAGCCGTCCTGACCAGTTCGCGTTCTTGAACATCACCGTGCCTCCGATTTGCTTGCTGACTCCGACATCGTGTCGGAGAAGTCGAATTCTTCATCCGCCGGCGACGCCGACGCAGGCCGCGCCACCCATTCGCCGCCGACCATCACCCAGAGCACGCTCGAATCGAGCCGCAGCGGATCGCCGCTGAACACGACCAGATCGGCACGCCGTCCGCGCTCGATCGAGCCGACCGCGTCCTCGACACCCGCGTACGCCGCCGCTCCGCTCGTCATTCCCCGGCGAGCCGCGTCGGCATCCAGACCGTAACGCACCGCGAGCGACGCCGTCGTCCGCAGCGCACGCCCGGGATCGTTGCCGTCCCCGCCGATCAGCGCGACGCTCGAACCGGTCTCCGCGACCTGCGCCGCTCCGGTGATCTGCCACGAGGGCGTGGTGAAACCGAACGGCCCCATCGCGATCGGGGTTGGCGTGCTTTCGAGCGCCTCGGCCAGCAGCCGGGCCTCCTCATTGTGGATGATCTTCACCTCAACGCGGTACCGATCGAACAGCCGGAACGCCGCGTCCACATCGTCGATCGCCGGGCAGTACGCGACCGCGCCGCGATCACCGTCGATGACTTCCTTCAGACGCGATCCGCCCTCGGTGTTCTTCGCCGCCTCCATCGCGTTGCGGAGCACCACCAGCGCACCCGAACGCGAAGTCGGCCCGAGGTTCAGGTCGTAGACCGGCGGGCCGAACGAGAAGATCATCGGCCCATCCGCATCAACGAACCACTCGCCCTCCGGCGCGTGCGTCGTGATGAACGCGCTCGTACCGCTGACCACGTTCGTCGGCGACGGGATGATCATCGCGCCGGTCACGCCCGAGGCGACCGCCAGAGCGAGGTTCGGGTCCGTCGGGTCGAACGCGTCCGACACGCGCAGATCCGGCAACACCGTTTCCGAGGTCGCGTTCGCGCCCGTCACCCCCAGCGACGACGCCAGCGAGATCAGACCCGGGCTCAGCACCCCGTCGATCCGGATCGCGTCGTCATCACGCTCGAACGCCGAGGCCTCGCCGATCCGCACGATGGTGCCGTCTTCAACGACGACCGCGCGGTCGGAAACCAGCGAGCCGTCCGGCGCCACCATCTGCGTCGGGATGAGCACGTACCGCTCGCCCACCGCGACCGATGAGCCGCACAGCGCGACCAGCACGCCGACGAACCCGGTGCCGACCCGACTTCGAAGTTGTCCGTTCACTCGCATCAGCGTCCTCTCCTGCGGTTCCGCGCTTCGTTCTCTCGCGCCGACGGATCCATGAATATCAGGCTTCCCCCGACCAACACCCGCTCCACCGACGCGCCGGGCTCCATCGGATCCGCAGACCACACCACCACATCGCCGTAGCGACCGGGGCGCAGCGAACCGATGTCGTCATAGACCCCGAGCAGCTCCGCGACCCCCGCCGTCACCAGCCGGACCGCATCCGCGCTCGCATCCACGGACTCGGCGATTCGGGCGTTGTCGAGCACGAACCGCGACCCGCTCCCGTCGTCGAGCCCCGCCGAAAGCGCCACCGAAACGCCAGCGTTCTGCAGGATCCGGAAAGCCTCGGCCCCGTACCGGGCCCGAGGACCGGTCTCGCCGCCGCCACTGGTCAGCGGAGCCATGATCACCGCAACATCGGCCGAGGCGATCTGCTCCGCGACCAGGTGCGCCTCAGCACCACCCTCGATCGTCAGGTCCAGATCGAACTCGTCGGCCAGTTCCAGCGCGTTCAGGATGTCCGCGCTGCGATGCGCTTCCACCCGAACCGGGATCTCATTATCGATCGCGCGGAGCAGCACCTCGAACTCGCGATTCGTACCCGGCTCGCGAGGCTTCTTGATCTCTTCTTTCTTCTTGTCTTCGTCCGCCTTGTCCTTGCCGTCTTCCTTCTTGGCGTCTTCCTCGGCCTTCTTCTTCCGCTCCTCAAGCTTCTCGAGGTAACCCTCAAGCTCGATCTCGTACGCCTCACGACTCTCCCGGTACGCGAGCGCATCGCGGAAGCTCTTGCGAACACCGTCGAAGATGTCGAGCCGTTGCGTCGGCCGACCGGCCGAGTTCAGGTTGATGCTCAGGTCGAGTTCGTCGACGAGCACGCTCCCGCGCGACCCGCCTTCGCCGCCCTCGAGCCGGACCAGCGCCGACAGCCCGCGGATGCCCGCGCCCTGACCGGGGATCAGCCGAACCGCCGTCACCCCGTTCCGCGCCGCCTCGCGAAGCTCGCTGGTCGCGAACGGATCGAACGCGTCCACGGCACGCCGAGTCGCGCTCGTGCTCCAGCCCCCGCCGGGGTTCATCCCCAACAGGCTCGCCCCGTCGACCAGCCCCGGCGTCACAAACTTGCCGGCGACATCGATCTCCTGCGAGAACCGGGGAACCTCGATCCCCGGACCGATCCGGGCAATCTTCCCCTCGACGATGAGGATCGTGACGTTCTCTAGCACGCCGCCGTCGGTCGTCCGCACGTTCGCGCCGGTCAGCGCGACCGGGCGGCTCTGGGCCGCGGCGATGGGCGAAAGTCCGAGAACACACGCCACGGCAACCAGCGTCGCCACCAGCGAGAATCCCCCCCGCCAGTTCGCGACGCTCGACACAGACGATCGTTGCATGAGTACGAAGTCTCCTCTCCGTTCCGCGAATCCGGAACGCTCCCGCCCACCTTACCAGAGTCCTACGCCCCCGCCGCAAGCGGGTTGCGGATTCGCCCCCGATGGCCCTTCTACCCAACCCAGATTTGGGCGAACCGACCCGATGCGACCATCCGTAAAGGAAAAGATCGCACGCCCCGACCTGCGGCACGTGCGATCTCGGCCCCGGCTTGGAGGTCGCCGAGACCCGGACAGACTATGTATGCAGGACTCAACGACGCCGACGGACCGCCGCCAGACCGGCAAGCCCCACCAGACCGACCGCACCGGGCGTCGGCACCGGCGTAACCGTGAAACGAATGAACGCTACCGGGTACCCGTCCGCCGTGAAGTCCGCGTTCGGGAAGTCCGGGCTGTCGAGGATGCCCCCGCTCCCGACGGGGTTAAAGCCGGGGTGCAGCGTCACCACGCCGTTCTCGTCCACGCCCGTGTCCGGCGTCGCTTGTCCGAAGAACGCGGTGTTCTCCGGCAGTTCGTCGTTCACCTCGGTCCCGGCATCGAGCACTTCCGAACCGGCGATGAAGAAGTTCTGCCCGATGAACTCACCGGCCGAGTTGAACAGCGGGTGCGCGAGCGGGTTCCCGTTCGCCACGAACGCGTCATTGCTCGGGAGCACCATCGCGGCGTAGCTGAAGTACCGGTTCAGTTCGCTCATGTTGTCAACCGTAAATGTCGCCGTCGCCGTCTCGCCCGGCAGGATCGGCGGGATGCCCTGGTCCGCGACGATCGTGCCGTCCACGAACCCGGGGTTCGCGCCCTGGAAGCTCATCGACAGCGGGCCGGTGTTGCCGTCCTCGGCGATCCGCTCCAGGCCAACCGAAGCCGCCTCGCCCATGTTGTACAGGTCGAACGACCCGTCATGGAACCCCGTCCAGAACGGCGTGAGCGCCGAACCGCCGATCGGCGAAAGGTTCTCGATGCTGACGGTCACGTTGACCGGCGCAGCGCTCGCGCCCGCGGCGATCGCCAGAAGCGTTCCCGCGCCCAGAGTCGTCATGGTGTTGCGTGTCATCTCTATCTGCCTCCAAGTGGTGGTTGACGGGCGCTGCGACAGCCGCGCACTCGCCGTGCGATTGCGCCCGACACTCGCGCGACAACGCGCCGCGCGGCCGAACACTTCAATGTGCTGGCGACCCGCGAGCCGCCTGTGCAAACCGCGCCGGAGCGGTCGGGCTCCAGCGCGTCGGGAGAAAGAGAACTACTTCACACCGAGCGCACGCACGATCGCGTGCGTCACATCCTCCGCGTAGTTCGACGCCGGCCCCTTCAGGCCGCCTTCATTGATCTGCGAGGGCACGCTCAGCAGCAGCCCGACGAACAGCGTCCGCGCGAGCCCCACCTTCATCGAGCCGTCCACCTCGCCGCTGCGCTGCCCGCGTCGGATCAACCGCTCGAACAGCCGCCCCTGCGCGTGGTACTCCTCTCCCATCGCCTCCGCGAACGGGTGAGGCAGCAGCAGCACGTACGTGAACGCATCACGATTGCCGTCGTAGTGCGCATAGGTCAGGCGCACCCACTCCGCGATCGCCTCGCGCGTGGACAGGCCCGAATCCAGAATCCCGTGCTTCTCCTCGATCATCTCCCCGACGATGACGCCGTAGACGTCACGCCAGAGTTGATCCTTGCTGGAGAAATGCTTGTACAGCGCCCCCTCGGTCACCCCCGCCTCCCGGGCGATGCTCCGAACCGAGACCCCGTCGAACCCCTGCCCCGAGGCCAGCCGAATCGCCGCCCGGATCAGGTTGTCCCGGGTCGACGCGCCGCGGACCGACCCCGAATCAGCCGGTGCCGTGCCCCCTGGTTCCACACGCTCGAACTGCATTCTGCGCTCGCTCATACCCAGTAAACGATCGTTTACCGGGGTCTATTCGTTGATTCCGAGATTTTTCGGGCAAGGGAAACCCCTGGGAGTCACCGTCGGCGCACACGACCCCGGACATCCCGGGTGCCGGGGTCTGAGCGAAGCGAAGGCCCCGACGAGCGCGCAAGTCCGCCCCGGCGCGCGCCGACCGGGCTCGCGCGCATGATCTACTGCATGACGCCACTCAAGACCACCGGCGACACCAAACTGGACGCCTTCTACGCCAAGGAGCGCAACCGCCAACGCCTCGCGGCAACCCAAACCCTCCTCCACATCCGCACCGTCCAGCGCGAAAAACGCTTGCGCCAGACGATGCGCGCCAAAGCGAAGGCAAAGGCCGAACGATTAGAGCCCAATCGCGCAAGCGATGGGTCCCAAGCACCAGAGAAGGAAATGCCCAGTCCTCCTTCTCCCCCCGCGTCAGAGGGTAGCCCGAACCGATCATCAGCAGGCGGTCGGATGAGGGGGCGGTCCGAGTCTTCCGATCGCCCCAAGTGTGGCATGCTCAAGCAGCGCTTGAGCATGGATGCCTCCAACACTCCAGGCCATGCTCAAACGAGTTTGAGCATGCCACCCTCCTCTCCACCCTCGCGCAACCGCTCCCGCTACAAAACCCGCAAACCCAAGCACCCCAAGCAACCCGCCCGCCGGAAAAGATGATCCGCGCGCTCACGGCCGGGCAAACACCCACTCCCCCACCGGTGATCGCGGTACCATCGCGACGCGAGCCGCCGCGATCGGTGGCTCGGTCATCCCGTCCCTCCGCGGGTCATCGGGATGATCGGATGTCGTTCCGTTCACCGGGCGTTCCGATCATCCGCGCCCGGTCTGGAGGCACTCATGGGACTCATGCAGGAATTCAAAGAGTTCGCCGTCAAAGGCAACGCCGTCGACATGGCCGTCGGCATCATCATCGGTGCCGCCTTCGGCAAGGTCGTCAGTTCCCTCGTCAACGACGTGATCATGCCCCCCATCGGCCTCCTCGTCGGCGGCACGAACTTCAAGGACCTCGCCGTCGTCCTCAAGGAAGGCGTGGTCGACGAGAACGGCGTGGTCGTCACCGAAGAGGTCGCGATCAAGTACGGCATGTTCATGAACACCACGATCGACTTCCTGATCGTCGCCTTCACCATCTTCATCGTCATCAAGAACATGAACCGCCTGATGCGCAAGAAGGAAGCCGCACCCGCCACGGCGTGACACATCCGACGGCTGCTTCGAACCCTGAGCAGGACCTCAGGGTTGGCGGCACCCGGCAAGGACACGCGTTCCTCCTTCTCCCCTTGCGGGAGAAGGTGGCTGCGAAGCAGCCGGATGAGGGGTCAGCGGCGAAGCCGCTGCGAGGCCGATGAGTTCCCGGGTTTAGAGCCCTATCGCGCAAGCGATGGGTGGCAAGCATCCGGCGAATACCCACTCACTACTCACATCCCCATCTCCCCCATCTCCACATCAAACCAATCCCCCTGAACCGAAACCCACCCAGCCGCGTATTCTGAAACGCCCCCCTCGAAAGGCCTCCATGCCGAG
>CAXAVQ010000112.1:0-7685 GCA_963971985.1 uncultured bacterium | reverse complement strand
AGCGCCACGCCGGTCAGGCCTACGGGGCGAACCACATCATCGGCGTCCTGCGCGGGCGCAAGACCGCGGAGATCGAGTCGCGCGGGCACGACTCACTCAGCACCTTCGGGCTGCTGAAGGAGCACTCGGCGAAGGCGCTCGGGTCGGTCATGGACCAACTGGAGGATCGGGGGCTGATCGAGCGGGCGCCGGGCGAGTACCCGGTGATCACCCTGACCGAAGCGGGGGTGCAGGCCCTGCGTGCGCCGGACGACGAGCTGCCGACGCTGTACCGCTCGCGCGTCGCCAAGCGGAGCGAGACGGGCGATGGGGACTGGACCGGCGTGGACCGCGATCTGTTCGAGTCGCTGCGAGAGCTGCGGAGGGACCTGGCCTCGGAGCGGAACGTGCCGGCGTACGTGGTGTTCGGCGACCGGACGCTGCGAGAACTGGCCCGGCTGAAGCCGTCGTCTCCCCACGAGCTGCTGGGGGTCCACGGCGTGGGGCGCAAGAAGCTCGACGAGTACGGCGGGATCATCATCGATCACATCTGGTCGTTCACGAACGGCGCCACCGGGTCCGGGGCGTCGCGCAGCCAGGAGCGGCGCGACACGGCGTTCGAGATGTTCGACGCGGGCGCGGGGCTGGAGGAAGTGGCGCAGGAGATCGGGCGGACGCGCGAGTCGACCCGCCAGTTGCTGGAATCGTGGATCGAGGCGCGCCGGCCGGAGCAGATCGCGGCGTGGGTCGAGCCGAAGGTGTACGCGGCGATCGAGGAGGCGGCGGAAGCGGAGGGGCCCGGTCGGGTGTCGCGCATCTGCCGCGCGGTGGCGGGGCGCGCGAGCGTGGACGAGGTTTCGGTGACGCTGGCGCACCTGCGCGTTCGCGCCGAAGCGTGAGCGGCGCACGGCGCGCGGAATTTTCACAAAGCGCGATCGCAACGATTCAGTCGCGCCCGGTTTGCGTCGATACCTCGGCCATCAGGTGGAACGCACACGCCCCGGCCATGGCGCACGACTCTCGTGCCATGGGCGGGGCGTGTGGCTTTTGCGCTGGGGGCCTGAGGCCGGGTTTATGCCGGACGAAGTCTTTCGTCAGTCCTTCGGGTCGAGATCGACCACGACCGGCAGATGATCGGCGGCGCTCGAGTCGCTGCGCTCGAGTCCCATGCCGGCGAGTGACGAGTCACTCAGGATCTCGGTATCGAGCACGAACGCGGCGGTCACCTCGGCGCGGGCGTCGGGGTAGGCGATGTAGTCCAGGAAGCTGCGCCGGTGGCCGTAGGCCGGGCCGCCGAAGGAGTAGCGGCTGTCGGTCCCCAGCACCGGGGTGTACGCCATAGTCAGCGGGGAGCCGTCGATGTCCAGCCCGCGGATCGCGTTGGCGGGGACCTTGGGGTGCCCGTTGTGGTTGTAGTCGCCGCCGAGGACCGTCACGGGGGCATCGTCGCCCGGTGCGCCCGCTGCGATGAGCGCGAGCCGCTGCATCACGCCCCGGATCTCGCGGGCCTCGTCGAAGCGACGCTGGTCTTCCGGTGTGTCGAGCGACCCGCCCGCCTTGAGGTGGATCGAGCCGACCGCGAAGGGGCCGTCGGGAGTGATCACGGCGGCGCCCGCGAAGCGGACGGGGAAGTCCCATCGCGTGAGCGTCTCGGTCCTGATCTCGGTCGGGCCGCGCCCGATGACCGGGTGGTGGGTGACGACCGCGACTCCCCAGCCGACAGAGCGGACGGCGGTCCAGTCGCGGCTCGCGTCGACGTGCGGAACCAGTCCTCGAGCGTCCGCTCGTATTCGGGCGACCACGGGCCGCGACCCCATTCCTGGATGAGGTAGATGTCGGGATCGAGGGCCTTGTACATCCGGGCGAACGGTTCGGGGTTCTCATCGGGGTTGGACCAGAGCACATTGTGCGCCACGATCCGGACGGAGCCGTTCTGCTTGACCGGGAGCGTCGCTTCGACCGGACGGACGGGCGAGCCAACCGGGAACTCGGCCTCGAACGGCACGGATACGGTCTCCCAGACGGTCCCCGCTTCGACGCGGACGCGCTGGGCTTTGGTCATCGTGATCGCGCCCCGGGCCCGCCCGGATTCCATTAGCGTCGGGTGCGCGTCGCGTCTGATGCGGATCTCGAAGGACTCGCTTGCGTGGTTGGGTTGGAGGAGCGGCTCGACCTTGGCAAAATCGATATCCGTCGCCTCGCCACCCCGATCGAACACGGTTGCGAAGAAGAACGGGTCGCGCCACGACTCGCGATGACGGAGGCTGATTTCCAGATCGACGCCCAGCGCGCCGTTCGCTCTCCCCGTGGCCTCGTTGCCGTCGAGGTCGACGTAGATCGACACGGGCTTGTCCTTCGCGAGCAGGGCACGCAGTTCGGGGAAGGGCAGACGGAAATACATGAACTCCGCGTCCGCAGCCGCGTGGACGCCTTGGGGCCACTCATCGGCGACGCCGTCGAGCCGGACGTCGATGTCGGCGCGGGCGGAGACCGGGATGAGGATGGCGAGCAGTGCGAGCAGGAGGGTGTGGGTATGTTTCCGCATGGCGGGATGCTAGCCAACGCGTTGTTTTGGTTGCGCTCAGAGTTCGTTAATCCACTTCGCCATCTTGCACAGGGCACGCCTCGGCCATGGCGCACGACTCTCGTGCCATGGGCGGGGCGTGTGGCTTTTTGAGCGGTGACGCACGGCTCAGCGGTCGGCGCCCATCACCTTCGCGAGTTGGCGGGTGTCGGCGTACTGCTGGTAGTGCGAGATTTTGCCATCCTTGAGGCGCATGACGTGGGCGACCGGGGCGTCGAGCGATTGACCGGTGACGGTCGAGGTCCCGGTGTAGCGACCGAGCATGATGACGGTGTCGCCGGCGTCGATGATCTCGCCGACGTTCACCGTGAAACCGTCGAACTCGCCGACGCACCGGGCGAAGATGCCCTGCGCCACGGCTTCGGGTCCGACGTAGGGTTTCCGTCCGCCCACGGGTTGCCCTCGGCCTGGAGCCAGACGATGTCGGGGCTCATGCAGGCCAGGGCACCGGGCAGGTCGCCGGCGGCGAAGGCGTCGTACAGACGCTGAACGAGTTGGACGTTGGTGGAGGGCATCATCGGCTCCTGAATTCCCATAATCGGGTCTGAATCCTAACTGCGAACGGCCCCGGTGTCCGTGAGCGCGGGGTACGATCCGGCTTCCAACCGACTCTCCAGGAGACCGCCGATGCCGATGACCGTGAACGCCTACGCCGCGAAGAAAGCCGGGGCCAAACTCGAGCCCTTCCAGTACGAACTCGATGAGCCAGGGCACGGCGAGGTGATCGTGAAGGTCACGCACTGCGGGATCTGCCACAGCGACCTGTCGATGCTGGATAACGAGTGGGGGATGACCCAGTACCCGTTCGTGCCGGGGCACGAGGTATCGGGAACGGTCGAGAAGGTCGGCGACGGGGTGACGAATCTGAAGGTCGGCGACCGGGTGGGTGTCGGGTGGCACAGCGGGTCGTGTCGCGAGTGTTCGCAGTGCATGTCGGGGGATCACAACCTGTGTCCGGACGGCGAGGGGACGATCGTCGGACGTCACGGCGGGTTCGCCGAGCGGGTGAAGGCCCAGGCGGCGTTCGCGATCAAACTGCCCGACGGAGTGGACCCCGTTTCGGCGGGGCCGCTGTTCTGCGGCGGGGTGACCGTGTTCAACCCGATCGTGCAGTTCGGCGTGAAGCCGACGGACCGGGTCGGCGTGATCGGCATCGGCGGGCTGGGTCACCTGGCGATCGCGTTCCTGAACAAGTGGGGCTGCGAGGTGACTGCGTTCTCGTCGAGTCCGGATAAGGAGGACGAGGCGAAGTCGATGGGGGCCCATCATTTCATGAGCTCGAAGGATTCGGATGCGCTGCAGAAGGCGTCAGGCTCGCTGGACTTCATCATCTCGACGGTGAACGTGTCGCTCGACTGGGACGGGTTCATCAACTGCCTGAAGCCCAAGGGCCGGTTGCATGTGGTCGGCGCGGTGCTGGAGCCGATCCCGGTGGGGGCGTTCTCGCTGATCATGCAGCAGCGCTCGATCTCGGGCTCACCGGTGGGCAGCCCGGCGACGATCGCGACGATGCTGGACTTCTGCGCGCGGCACGGGATCACGCCGCAGACCGAGGTGTTCAAGATGAGCGATGTGAACGAGGCGATGGATCACCTGCGCGCAGGGAAGGCTCGGTACCGGATCGTGCTGGAGATTTGAGGGACTAGCGCCGGCGGCGTGCTGCATGCGATCCGGTGAGAATGAAGAGGCATGCGCTGCTGGGTGTGGGGATCTGAAACCTGTACACCACCTCGGTGAACTGCCCCAAATCCTCATCCGCTCCGATCAAATTGGCGATCGCCCAACTGCCATCATTGCTCATCGAGAACTCGCGGATGCCGAGGATGAAATGCCCGTCCAGCGTGTCGCCCGACTTCACGAGCAGTCGATCGTTGTACATCAGCGCTGACGAGTTAAGGGGTACATCCGGATCAACTTGTCCGAAGGATCTTGCTTGCCAAAGCAGATTCTGGTCATTGTCGAAGGAAAACTCCGACGAGCCGATTCCCCACTGATTGAACAATTCAGTCAGCAGACCAAGATCTCCACTCGAACCCGCTCCCCACGAACTAGCCTGTCGAATCTCGCCATTGATAACGATGGCGCCCCCAACACCGTTTGGTGAGTCGCTAGTTGCGATCCCCGTTGCGAATCCCACGTCTCCGTTCAGGTTGACCGCAACCCCCCCCCCTCCGGGACTCAGGTAGTGGTAGCCCGGCACCGACGATTCCTGTCCATCAACCGCTATGAACTGGTCCCCGACCACCACTCCATTGATACGGACAATCGTCCCGTCCGCCTGCTCCTGATCAAACGATCCGGAATACACCCTCGTCCCGTCACCCTTCAGAGTTGCCTGCCAGCCATTGAGCCCAACCGGTCTTCCTGTCCCCACCGGTGTTGGAACGGTCCAGCCGTGGAACACCTCCTGCTGCCACTCGCCACCAGCCCCTTGCTCTGAAGCGGAGTAGTAACCGAACGGTCCGAACTTCGAGACGCTCAGCAGACGACCGGCGGCGTCCAGACGCACCTTCTCAATCGTCGAGCCGGCGGGGGACGCGACCGCGGCCTGCTGGCCATCCACGAACGCGGTCGTGCTGAGGAGTTGGCCTGATGAAGAATACCGATCGAGGATCGTCGCCAGCGATCCGGAATCATTGATGCTCGCGCCGTAGTACATGCGGCGCTGCTGGCTCGGAGAGCCATCGGGATCGACTGCCAAGGCCAATCGATATCCCTGGTTACCGAGCACGCCGGAGAAGAAGTCCGTGTCCGGGTTCCCGGGATCGCCAGCGGCCACCGGCACCGCCCACTCGCCGTGTGAATTGATTGAGGCGCCTCGAACATACCCGACCGGCAGATCGGTTCCGGGCATGATCTCGCCTTGGCCGATCAGTCGCTCAAACTGGAAAGGGGCTGCAGACACAGCGGAGGAGAGCGTCAGTGCGGAAGCGATGGCGGCGATTCTCGACATGGAGGCCTTTCGTGGAGGTGGTGAACGATACGCGGCATGAATTGAGGTAGTTCCGATCGGTGTGGATTTGGGAAGATGGGGGGTTCGGGTGGCATCCACCCCCGGATGCTTGCAACCCATCGCTTGCGCGATTGGGCTCTAATCCTCTCAGCCACGGAAGCGCGCATGAAAAACGCCCAGGCCTTGTGGCTCGGGCGTTGGTCGTTGGATCGGGGAAGCCACTCGCTTCCGCTCGCGGCTAGTCAATGCATCGCGGCTCTCGAAGTGGCTCAGGCCTTCGGGCCGGCGGCGCGGACGCTGTCGGACATCTCGAACTTCTTGTCGTTCTCGCGGAAGAGTTTCGCGAGCTTGGTCGCGGTTTCGTCGTAGGCGTTCTTGTCGGTCCAGTTCGAGCGCGGGTTGAGGATATCGTCGGGGATGCCCGCCCCGGGGATGGTGGTGGGCATGTACAGGCCGAAGATCGGGTGCTCGTTGTAGGTCGCCTTGGCGAGCGAGCCGTCGAGGATGCCGGTGACCATCGCGCGGGTGTAGGGCAAGGAGTAGCGCCGGAGGGTGCCCTCGTTGGTGCCGCGCCAGCCGGTGTTGACGAGCCAGACGTTGGCGTTGTGCTTCTTGATGCGCTCGGCGAGCTGCTGGGCGTACTTCGCGGGGTGGCGGGGGAGGAACGGGCCGCCGAAGCAGGGGCTGAAGTTCGGCTGGGGCTCGGTGACGCCCTGTTCGGTGCCGGCGAGCTTGGAGGTGTAGCCGTTGATGAAGTAGTACATCGCCTGCTCGGGGGTGAGCTTGCTGACGGCGGGGAGCACGCCGAAGGCGTCGGCGGTGAGGAAGATGACGTTCTTGGGGTGGCGACCGACCGAGGGGATCTGCGCGCCGGGGATGAACTCGACGGGGTAGGTCACGCGTGTGTTCTGGGTGATCGAGCCGTCGTCGTAGTTGGGGACGCGGGTGTCCGGGTCCATGACGACGTTTTCGAGGCAGGAGCCGAAGCGGATGGCGTCCCAGATCTGGGGCTCGGTCTTGGCCGAGAGGTTGATGCACTTGGCGTAGCAGCCGCCCTCGAAGTTGAAGACGCCGTCGGCGGACCAGCCGTGCTCGTCGTCGCCGATGAGGGCGCGCTTCTCGTCGGCGGAGAGGGTGGTCTTGCCGGTGCCGGAGAGGCCGAAGAAGAGCGCGACGTTGCTCGGCTCGTGCTTGGCGACGTTGGCCGAGCAGTGCATCGGGAAGACGTCGACGTCGGGCATGTCGTAGTTCATCGCGTAGAACAGCGACTTTTTCATCTCGCCGGCGTACTCGGTGCCGAAGATGATGACCATCTTGCGGGTGAGCGACTGGATGATGCAGGTGCCGGTGGGCGCGACGCCGGCGGCCTGGGCCTCTTCGGGGGTGAGCTTGCGGTTGGCGCAGTTGAGGATGGTCCAGCCGTTGGCGAGGGCGTCCTCGAAGCCGGCGATCTCTTCGTCGCTGGGCTCGATGAAGAGCGTCTTGACGAACAGCGAGTGCCAGGCGAACTCGGTGACCGTGCGCGAGGCGAGGCGGTACTTGGGGTCGGCGCCGACGAAGCCGTCGAAGACGAACAGATCGTCCTTCGAGGCGAGATAATCGTTGGCGACCGCGAGGAGCGAATCGAAGCCCTCGGGGGTGATGGGCTGGTTGACGTTGCCCCACCAGATGTTGTCGTGGATCTCGGGGGTGTCCTCGAGGTACTTGTCCTTGGGGCTGCGCCCGGTGCGTTCGCCGGTCATGACGACCAGCGTGCCGTTGGCGGCGAGCTGGCCCTCGTTGCGCCGGAGGGCGGCTTCGACGAGGACGGGCGTGCTGAGGTTGCGGTGCACGCGATCAGAGGTGAGGTCGAGGCTGGGCAGCTTCGCAACAGATGACATGCGTCGGGTCCTTCGCAAGGCGGGAATGCGTTGGGGCGTCGTGGGCCGGGAATATCGGCAAACGGGGACCGGAAAGCGTACCAAAGGCATCGGTTTCGGGCATGGTTCTGGGCGTCCTGAGGGCTTCTGATTGACCGAAATCCGGCGTTTCGATACAGTCTGCGGTCCGCGGCGGTCGCGTCGCGGGCTTGGTCGGTGGCCATAGCTCAGTTGGTTAGAGCACCTGGTTGTGGTCCAGGAGGTCGCGGGTTCGAGTCCCGTTGGTCACCCTTCGAAGAATTGCCCGCCG
>CAXAVQ010000111.1:0-7750 GCA_963971985.1 uncultured bacterium | reverse complement strand
CTCGTTCTGACCCGCACCGACGGTCTCGATGAAGAGCGTGTCGAACGGGGCCATGTCACCGACGGTGTCGCACCCGCCGATGAGTTCAATGATGTCGTCGAGCGCGTGGTAGTCCTCACCGCTGATGGCCAGGGAGCGGTAGAAGACGCGCTCCTCGAGGCGGTTGAAGTCCACGCGGAGGCGGTCGCCGAGGAGGGCACCGTTGGTGATCGGGCTCTGCGGGTCGAAGGCGACGACCGCGACGCGTCCGAGCGAGGAGTCCTTCTCGGCCCGCCGGGCGTGCTCGCTGGCGAGGGCGGCGACGAGCGTGCTCTTGCCGGCCCCGGGCGAGCCGGTGATGCCGATGACCCGCTTGGGGCGCCGGCGGTTCGCGCCATCGCGGATGGGCTTGCCGTCGTGCGCGAGCGAGATATCGCGGGCGAGTTGGGCGGTCGGGTGGTCGGAGAGCTGCTGCTGACGGGCCTTCACCGCCGAGCGGGTGGCCTCGACGACCTCGGCGAGGCCGGTGCCTGTGGGGAAGCAGGCGGCGACGCCGGCTTCCTTGAGTTTGGGAAGGTCTTCCTGGGGCAGGATGCCGCCCATGTGGACGGGAATGTCGGACCGGCCCATGGCCTTGAGGCCCTCGAGCAGGCGAGGACCCAGCACCATGTGGGAATTGGACATCATCGAGGCGGCGACAACGTCGACGTCTTCGTCGCGGGCGGAGACCGCGAGACTGCGCGGAGTCTGCCAGAGGCCGGAGTAGATGACATGGACGCCGGAGTCGCGCAGAGCGCGGGCGATCACCTTGACCCCCCGATCGTGGCCATCCAGCCCCATCTTGCCCAGCAGGACGCGCGGGCGGTGCGGCAGGTCGGCGCAGCGGTCGATCTTCTCAAACTCGGTCGTCGGGGTGTGCAGGGCGGTCGTCATCGGTCCTCACATCTGGCAGAAACACAGGAACATACAGCGTCGGAAACGCCATGCTAGCGTAGGGCGACAGGGTGGAGCGGGCGCGGGATTGGCGCTGGTGGCCAGCACCTTGGGCATTTCCCCTAAGCGCCTGAAATCACACGACTTATACTTGCAACGCCCAGCGGAATGTGTAGTCTGGATGGTGGCACGGACCCGGATCGCACAGCACCCCATCGGCCTTATTCATCCATCTGCCATGCGCTGTCACGAACGGACCGGGCCTGATTCCCGAGTTGTCACCGGTGCGCGTGCGCCGGGCGACCGTTCACGACAGGAGGCGAAATGTGACCGATCACGAACGCAAGCACCTGATCCGTGCTTTGCAGCAGTACGAGGCGGGCGTGACCCATGCTGGCGACTACCAGTTGTGGGTCGGGTTTGGTGACCATTGGCAGGGCACGCGCGAGAAACTGATCAAGCGCGGCTATCTGCGTCAGTCCAACAACGGGGGCTTCGAACTGTCCTCGAAGGGGACCGGGTTTTTCGAACAGATCCGGAGTGTTGCGGCCTGATTCCCTGGGTGGGCCAGGTCAGCGAAAAGAGCAACGCGGCGTCGACCTTCACGATCGACGCCGCGTTTCGTTTTTGCCTGACTCGGCGGGGCGGCTTACTTCGCCTCGCTGACCACCCGGACCTGTGCGAACTGGCGATGCCCTTCGGGGCCGGAGTGGAAGCCGATGCCGGACTGCTTCATGCCGACCCACGGCGTGCCGCTCGCGCCGCCGAGGCCCTTGTTGATGCCGACCATGCCGGCCTTGATGCGCCGGGCGGCCTGTTTGGCCCGTTCGGGCTCGCCGAAGACGGCGGCACCGAGGCCGTAGGGCGTGTCGTTGGCGAGGGTGACGGCTTCGTCGTCGGTGGTGACCTTCGTGACGGTGACCACAGGGCCGAAGGACTCTTCCATGGCGACTTCCATCGCGTGGGTAACGCCGGTGAGGATCGTCGGCCGGACGAAGTTGCCCTCGCCCGCGGATGCTTCGGAGCCGTCGGCGACGATGACGGTCGCGCCCTCGGTGCCGGCCTGGTTGATCTGACGGAGGACGTGGTCGCGCTGGCCGGTGTTGATCATCGGACCGATCGCCGTGCCCTCGACCATGCCGTCGCCGACGACGAGTTTGGCCGACTCGGCGCGGAGTTTGGCGACGAAGTCGTCGTGGAGTTTGTCGGACACGTAGATGCGCTCGGTGGAGACGCACACCTGACCGGCGTTTCGGAAGGCGTTACGTGCGGCGAAGGCCGCGGCGGCGTCGAGGTCGGCGCCTTCGAGGACGAGCAGCGGGTCCTTGCCGCCGAGTTCGAGGAGCACGCGCTTCAGCCCCCCCGCCGCTTCGGCCATGATCTTCTTGCCGACCTCGCGTGATCCGGTGAAGACGATGAGATCGACCTCGGACGCGACGAGGGCCTTGCCCTGCTCGTCGGCGCCATGCACGGTGATCAGCACATCTTCGGGGAGGGCGGCACTGAGGGCGTCGGCGTAGGCCTGGCCGATCAGCGGCGTCTCCTCGGAGGGCTTGAAGACAACCGTGTTGCCGGCGATCAGCGCGGGGAGCAGCAGCCAGTGCGGCATGAGCATCGGGAAGTTCCACGGCGTGATCGCGGCGCAGACGCCGAGCGGATCGCGGTAGACCGTCGAACGGGTGTTGTCGTCCTCGACGATCTGCGGCTTCAGGGCCTCGGCGATCTCGCGGAGTTCGCTCTCCCAGTTCGCGGCGCAGGCTCGAACTTCGCCGACGGCTTCGGCGAGGGGCTTGCCCATCTCGCGACAGAGCAGTTCGCCGAGTTCATCGGCGCGATCGAGCAGGGCCGGGCCGGCGGGGAGGAGCTTCGCGACGCGCTCGTCGAGCGATAGCGCTTCCCAAGCGGGTTGGGCGGCGCGTGCTTTCGCGACGGCGGCGCGGACCTCGTCGGGTGTTGAAACCGGGACGCTGCCGACGACCTCTCCGGTCGCGGGGTTGATCGAATCGAGTGTTGTGCCGGTGCTCGTCGAGCTGGTGGTGGCAATGGTCATTCTGGATTCCTCTCTCAAATGCGTCGGTTGAATCGGGTCAGCTGCGGAGCATCATGGCGGCGTACTGCATCGGGTGCAGCGCATCGCGTCCGGCGCCGTCGTGGACCTGGTGGCGACACGAGGTGCCGGGTGCGATGAGGGTATCGTCGGCGCCGAGGGCGCGGACCTTCGGGAACAGGTCGAGTTCGCCGATGGTCATGGACAGATCGTATCGGTCGGCGGTGTAGCCGAAGGAGCCGGCCATGCCGCAGCAGCCGGTGTCGAGCAGAACGGTCCGGTCGGCTCCGGCGATGCGCTTGATGAAGTTCGCGGTCGTCTGTCCGCCCCAGAGCGCCTTCTGGTGGCAGTGGGCGTGGACGGCGACCGTGGCGCTGGGACGATGAAAGGTCGGCTTCTTCGGGTGGCTGTCCCATCGAGCATCGAGGAACTGCTCGACGAGCATCGACCGCTCGGCGGCCTGCGCGAGCGCCTCGGACTTGAGCCCGGCGAACTTCTGCCATTCGTCGGCGATCGTGCTGAGGCATGAGGGTTCGCACGCGACGATCGCGACGGGGTTGGTCGCCTCGTTCCACTCCTTGGCGAGGGTTTCGGACGCCGAGGATGCGCAGTCCTTCGCCGTGTCCAGCAGGCCGGTCGAGACCGGGGCCCGCCCGCAGCAGGCGATCTTCGGCAGGGCTACGCGATAGCCAAAGGCGTTGAGCACCTTTGCGCTCGCGAGGCCGATCTGCGGGTCGTTGTAGGTCGTGAAGCAGTCGGCGTAGACGAGAACGGTCGGAGCGTCGTGGGGCAGACCGGCGTTGAGCGCGTGCTCGGGTCGTCTGAGTTGCGCGTGCAGCGACTTCCCGAACGCGGGGAGCGTGCGCTGCTTCGCCAGACCGAGGACGGGGTTCACGATCGCGCGGTGCAGCTTCGAGTTCGCGACCCAGTTGGAGATCGGCGCGAAGGCGGACCCGATGCGGTTCAGCGTGCGGACGTTGCCGAAGACCCTCGCGCGGAGTGGGGTCTTGCCGTCGGCCTTGTACTGCGCGATGTCCACATTGCTCGGGCACTCGGTCTTGCAGGCTTTGCAGGAGAGGCAGAGGTTGAGCGTTTCGAGCGTTTCGTCGTCGCCCCATGCCGGATCGCCGTTCGCTCCGAACTGTCCGCTGATTGCAAGACGCAGCGCGTTGCCGCGCCCGCGTGTGGAATGGCGCTCGTCGAGGGTGCCTCGATACGAGGGGCACATGGTGCCGCCCTGCTTCTTGCGGCACACACCCGCGCCGTTGCAGAGTTCGACGGCGTGGTCGAAACCGTGCTCGCCGGAGTAGTCGAAGTAGGTCTCGATCGGCTTGAAGGTCAGGTTCTCGCCGTGGGGTCGCGTGCGTAGGGTTTCGTGGATGGTCTCGATGCCCTGCGGCTCGACGATGTTGCCTGGGTTCATCAGGCCCTTGGGGTCGAAGAGCGATTTGACCTCGCGGAAGGCGCTCATCAGTTCGGGGCCGAAGTAGCGTTCGAGCAGCGGGCCCCGGACGCGTCCGTCGCCGTGCTCGCCGGACATCACGCCGCCGAGCTCCTTGGCGAGGTCGGCGACGGAAGTCGCGATCTCTTCCATGCGATGGCGGTCTTCGGCATCGCGGGTGTCGAGCAGCGGGCGGACGTGCAACACACCGACCGATGCGTGGGCCCAGAACGCCGCCCGGGTGCCTTGGCCCTCGACGATGTCGCGGAAGCGGCGCACGAACTCGGCGAGGTTCTCGACCGGGACGGCGTTGTCCTCGACGAAACCGAGCGGCTTGCGTTTGCCGGGGATGGCGTGGAGCAGCGGCTCGCCGGCCTTGCGGAGCTTGAGGGCTTTGTCCATGGTGATCGCGTCGGTGTAGCGGGACATTGTCGCGGTGGACGCCTGCTTCAGATCAGCGAGCATCGCTTCGAGCGCGTCGAACTTCGATTCAATCTCCGACGGGTCCGACTCGGCGAAGAACTCGACGTAGAGGACCGCCATGAGTTTGCCGGACTTCGGCTGTGGCATGAGCAGGACGTAGTCCCGGTACTCGATGTTGGTGCGCGCGAGCGAGATGACGAGGTCGTCGAGGAGTTCGACCGCCGCGGGATCGAGCGAAAGGATCGGCTCGACGCACTCGATGGCATCGTCGAGGTTCTCGAAGCCGATGACCGCGAGGCCCTTGGCACGCGGCTTCGGATGCAGCGTGAGCGTGGCCTCGCGGACAAGGCCGAGCGTGCCCTCCGCGCCGCAGACGATCGGAGCGAGATTGATGGTGTTGACGGGGTCGAGGCCGGCATCGCGGGCTCGGTCGATCTCAGACAGGATCATGTCCAGGGCGTAGCCGGCGTTGCGGCGCTTGGTCTTCGGGAACCGCTCGCGGATGAGGCCGGCGTGGCGGTCGCAGACATCGACCAGGCCTTCGGCGATCCGGCGCTCGGTGCCGGTCCGCGCCGTGCCGGGCTCGCCGGGGCCGAGGGTGACGGCTTCGCCGCTGGCGAGGATCATCTCGACCGCCTCGACACTCTCGCTGGTCCTGCCGTACTTGATGGACCGGGTGCCCGCGGCGTTGTTGCCGATGCAGCCGCCGACGTTGGCCTGCTTGGTGGTCGATGGATCGGGCGCGAAGAACAGGCCGGTTTCGGCGATGGCGTCGTTGAGGTCGTCGATGGTGATGCCCGGCTGGACGCGACATCGCCGGGTCTGCTGATCCACCTCAACGATGTCGCGACAGTTGGCCGAGCAGTCGATGACGATCGCCCGGTTGACGCACTGGCCGGCGAGCGAGGTGCCGCCGCCGCGCGGGAGCATGGGCAGCTCGTGCTCGGCGCAGTAGGCGACGACTTCACGCAGGTCGGCGACGTCAGCGGGGATGACCACCCCGAGCGGCTCGACCTGGTAGATCGAGGCATCGGTTGCGTACAGCATCCGATCGTGAGCACCGAAGCGGACCTCGCCCCGGATCCTCGATTTCAGGGCCGCTGCGTGCTTTTCGCGCACGACATCGTCCGCGAGCCCGAGTTGTGCCGTGGCACGGTGCATGGATCGGGATTGTAGGCGATCGGTCTCTGGGAGCCTTCAGTGCGAACTCAGGAGGCCGGGTTACTCCCGAGATACGCCTGGAACATCCAGCGGCGCTTCTCGAACTGCTGGATCAGGTCTTCGAGCAAGGCCACGGTGCCGCGGTCCCCGGCCTCGTCGGCGACGTTCGCGGCGCTGTGGAACGATTCGAGGAGTTTGCTGAGCCCGTCGATCGTGCCCTGGACCATCTGGTCGGGCTTCCAGTCGCGCGGATCCACCTCGTCGACGGTGGCCTTGGCGACGGCGTCGGAGAGGGTCAGGACCGGGGTCGCGCCGATGGTGAGCAGGCGCTCAGCGATCTCGTCGCCCGAGGCGGTCAGGGCGGTGTACAGCTGCTCGAACTGCTCGTGGAGCGTGAAGAAGACGTGCCCCGGCACCATCCAGTGGTACGCGCGGACGGACTGGTAGAAGACGAGGTTGTCGGCCTGGCAGGTCAGCAGGGCTTCGGTAGCGTTGGCGGTTGAGACGGCCATAGGGAAGGTCCTTTCGAGGCGCGGGGTCGCGCGGGATTCGGGGGAAGGCGCGGGAACGCTCGACACAGAAGCATCCGAGCGAACCGCGATAGGATGGTAGGCACGACCCTTTGCCGTCTCCAGAACACCCAGCAGGAACAATGGTTTGGCCGACCGCTCCCCCACCGTTTCCCGGCACGTTGACGATCTTGAGCAGCGCCACCCCGCGCTCGCGTCGATCCGCTCTCAGATCGAGCGCGCGTTCGACGTGCTGCGCGACTGCGTCGCTTCCGGGGGCACGATCTATCTCTGCGGCAACGGCGGCAGCGCGGCCGATGCCGAGCACTGGGCGGGTGAGCTGATCAAAGGCTTCGAATCCAAGCGTCCTCTGACGAGCGAGGAACGCGACGGGCTGGCGCCCGACCTCGCCGATCGTCTCCAGCGTGGCATCCGCGCGGTGCCGCTGACCGGATTCGTCTCGCTGAGGACAGCTGTGGCGAACGATGTCGCCGGTGAGATGGAATTCGCACAGCTGGCGTGGACGTTCTGTAAGCCTGGGGATGTGCTGGTCGGCATCAGTACGAGCGGCAACTCACGGAATGTGGTGCTGGCCATGCAGGCGGCGTCGGCCCGCGGCGCGACGGCGTTGGCTCTCGTGGGTCACGATGGCGGAGCGATGGCCGAACTTGCCGCCTGCGCGGTCCGGGTCCCCGCCACGCGCACGCTGCACGTGCAGGAGCAGCACCTGCCGGTGTACCACTGCCTGAGCCTTATGCTGGAAGACCACTTCTTCGGGTAACACGTCGGGCCGGCGGATTGACATTGTTAGACGCACGTAAAGTTCGAGCGAGTTTTCTCGCTCTGCGCTAATACTGCGTCAAGCCCCGGTTCGACCCGTTGTCAGACGGTGCCCCTGTCACGACTGTGGTGTGCGTCCCAGACACAGACCCGGACGGAGGAGTTGGCAGTGACGAACATGGTGCTCGCACGTCGGAACGCGTTCACGCTCATCGAGTTGCTCGTGGTCGTCGCGGTCATCGCTCTGCTGATCGGTATCCTGCTGCCCGCGATGGGCGCGGCCCGACGCTCGGCCCAGTACATCGGGTGCCAGAACAACATCCGGCAGATCGTGCTCGGCCAGGTAGCGCGGGGGAGCGATGCGGACGGGGAACTCTGTTCAGGTCCGTTCGACAACCGCGAGCGTAGCGCGTACGGCGCCATCGACGAAAAGGGCTGGGTCGCCGACATGGTCAACGGCGAGTACGGCAAGCCCGC
>CAXAVQ010000110.1:0-7767 GCA_963971985.1 uncultured bacterium | reverse complement strand
CCAGTGGAAGCAAGATCGCTCGGGCGGGGCACCTCGTCCTGGTGCGACTGGTTCCAGGGCGACCACACGCCCGCGATCGCGAACACCCCGATCGAGAGCATCATCGGCAGCGCGATCAGCAGCCATTCAAAGGCCGACAGCGCCGCGCGCATGTTCGGAGGCGAGGCCGTAATCGCCGGGGCCGCCGTGAAGGGCGAGGCATAGGCGAACAGCCCGCCCCCCAGACCGCCCACGCCGCCACCGCCGCCGGGCGCTGCCGGCGTCGCCGGGGGCACCAGGCCCATCCAGCCCGCGAGGACCGTCAGCAGCGGCCCGAGCCCGATCGCGCAGAGGATCGCGAGCATCGCCAGCCCGCGCGTCGCCGGCGTCTGGTCCGGGTCACGCAGCGCCCAGTACACCGGCGCCGTTGTGAGCGTCGTCCAACTCACGACAAGGAGAATCAGCGCCCCCGCGATCGGCAGGGGCCAGTTGGTCAGCATCGGCATCGGCACGATCACCGCAGCGATCGGCAGCACCACGATCAGCATGTCCACGATCAGCGCGCGCAGCGGGTTCCTCGGCCGGTACTGGCTCAGGCGTGTCATCGGGAACAGCACGCACGCGCCGATCACCGCGAGGAAGACCATCGCCTGGCACCCGAACGTGAACTGCACGCGCGACGGCATGCCCACTGAGCGCACCGCGAAGATCGTCAAGAGCGCCGCCACCATGAGGTACAGCGACCAGTACAGCGCAAAGAACCGCGGCTCGGCCTTCCGGTGCGCCCATGGATCGCCCTTCCGCTTGCGCAACTCCGGCACGAACACCATCGGCCCGAGACGGAAACCGGCGCGAACCGTCTCCGGGCGGTCGTCGGGCAAATCGGCCGGGTGGATGTACCCATGACCGTCAGGCCCGTAGACCACCGTCGGCTCGCGCCCGACGCCGTCGTCCTCCGGGAACGGATCGAACAGCGGATCGGCATCCTCGGGGAGCATGCGACCGCGGCGCATCGGGTTGTCGTTGCTCGGGGGCTCAGCCACCCCCATAGGGTACCTGATCGATGAACAGGGCTTCCAGATTCAGCACCAAGGGCTGCCCCGGCTTGTCCTCGCTCCGGGCCCGACCGTTGACGATCATCGCCACCCGCTCCAGGCGGGTCTGGTAGCCGATCTCCCCCGGAAGCGGGCCGTCACCTCGCGGCACCGAGCCCCAGACCAGAGTCGCGCCGCGACGGGTCTTCAGGCGCATCGACCGCGCCCCGGTTTCCACGTACCGACGCAGGTCCACACCCGCGATCTGCTCCAGGTCCTCAAAGCGAAAGCCCTTGCCGGTCCGCGCCGCGTCCGCGAGGTAGCTCAGCAGCAGCAGGGCGTCTTCCACATCGCCGCCGGTCCAGAGTTCGTTGTATCCCGGCGGCTGCATGTAGGGGTTCGAGATCGTCAGGTAGTCCACCGGGGGTTCGGCGCTCGCCGGCAGACGCATGCGAACCGCGTCGAGACCGACGAGGTAGATCCCGTCGCCCTGCTCCACGATCGCCGCCGGGGCGCGCCAGTCGCCGGTGATGCGGATCACGTTCCCCGGCGCACGCCGCACCGTCGGCCCCGAGCGGAACCAGCCGGTCTGCGCGAGCGAACTCTGGATCTTCTCGAGCGACTCGTGGTCGAACGGGTCGGTGCCCGCGCTGCTGGTCGCGAAGTTGGTGAATTCCCGGAACGTCTCGGCGATGAACGGCTCGATCGGCCCTTTCGAGGCATCGGCCCACGCCGGCAGCTCGATCGCGACAGTCGGCTCCTCCGCCCGGATCTCCGCGACTCGCGCCTGCAGGTTGTCCGAGCCGACGATCCACAGGATCAGCGTCGTCCCGATCAGCGTCGCCGCCCCGATCCGTCCGGCGTGGTCCATCACGTGCGACAGCCCCGCGAGCGAGGTCTCGTAGCCGTCACGGAGCCGGGTGAAGATGCCCGGCGAGTCCGCCTTGGCCTTCTTCTTCGATTTACTGGGAGATTTCGATGATTTGCGCGCCATATCAGCGGGTACTGTCGGCGTTTACGGGCGGTTCGGTGCAGTTTGGGGGACGCTGCGGCGTTCTCGTCTCGCCTCGCGGGAGTGGGTGGTCGCGTAGCCGTGTGTCGGGGTCAAGGCCGACGAGGTCGGCCGCAGGCCCCGCGGACCGCGGAGTCGCCGAGAGTATCTTCAGGAGATCGTCTGCTTTCGGCTGTGAGGAAGTTTGATCGTGGGCTACGCTACGCCTAGACCGCATCGCCTGCCTTATGTCCGAAGAACGAAAAGCATCTGTGAGACAGAGAACCCATGTGGAGCAAGGACCATGATTGAGCTTGTTTTGAGAAAGATTACTCTCGCACTCCCCTTGACCATCACGAAAGCGTCGTACAGTGGAGAAGTGCTATCGCTAGTTGGACAAGACTGGAATTTGCACACCCTGAGTGCTTGGCGAATTGCAAAGTCTGGTCGTGTGTTAGTTGGTTGTTATGATAAAAATAATAGAGAAGCTCTTGAGGCCTTGTCGAATAAACAAGTCGTACGCGTTTTTGCGCAGTCTGATAGAGTACCGGTTGATCCGGTATTTGAGCTTTCAACAGGGGTGTTTATAGAGATATTTTCTACCGATACATTTGAACCATGGGTTCTTAAGCTGCCCGGTGGTCCGATTTTCGCTGCGTCACCGTCGATTCCGAATGCGTTCGCCGATTAATCCCCAAAGGCGAGCAAGCACGGCGGGCGGCATGGGATAGGCGGTATCCGTCCGTTTCGGGCGGGTGGCGTGGTCTTCGTGGAGCGAAGCCCACGAGAAGCCGTCATTGCAGCCGAAAGCATCATGGCCTGCGCTTCGCTTCGACCATACCACCCCAGGTGCTACCCCCTCACCCGTCCGCGTGCATCGGCGAGCGCGCCGCCTGATCCGCCACCGCCGCCTCAATCAGTCTTTCGCACAACGCCACCATCCCCAGCCCCGCATGCGCCGCGGCCTTCGGGAGCAGCGAGTGGCTCGTGAACCCCGGCATCGTGTTGATCTCGAGGAAATGGCAGGTGCCGGCGCTCGCGTCGTACATGTAGTCCGCCCGGGCCAGGTGGCGGATGCCCATGGTCTCGGCGACCGCGATCGAGAACGCCTGCATCGCCTCGGTGACGGGCCCCGGCAGCTCCGGCGCGACCGTGTAGACGGTGTCGTCGCGCTGGTACTTGGCCGCGAAGTCGTAGAGGTCGCTCGCCGGGGCGATCTCGACCAGCGGCACGCGGAGAAGGGCCGGCGACGGGCGACCGGCGGCGTCGGGCGGGCCCGCGATCATGCCCGAAGTGAACTCCCGGCCCGGCGTCAGCGGCTCGGCGATGTACATCCGCTGCTCGGACCGGATCGCCTCCAGCGCGGTCGCCCACTGATCTTGGGTCCTGACGATGTGCAGTCCGAAGGTCGAGCCCTCGAAGTTCGGCTTCGCAACAAACGGCAGAGGCAGAGGCATCTCATCGGACGCCGGATTGACCATCTCCGTCCGCGAAACGCGGATCACCCCGTGCAGCGCGTCGCCCGTGAACCGTTCCAGCACGACCGAGGCGATGCGCTTGGTCTCGGCCTTGTCGATCGCGCGCCGGGACGCTGGGGGCCGACACCCCACGTAGGCCACGCCGGACCGCTCGAGCAGTTCCTGCAGCGGCCCGCCCTCGCCCCAACGCCCGTGCAGCGCCGGGAACACGCAGGACGCCCCGTGCTTCTCGATGAGTGCGTTCAGTTCGTCCGGCGTCGGACGATCGATCAGTTCGTAGCGGGATTGGTACCGATCCGACCGGCTCAGCGCTTCGTGGACGGCGGTTGCGGATTCGATGGAGACCGGGCGCTCGGCGTCCGGGCCGCCGGCGAGCACCAGCACGATCGGGCGGGGTTCGTTCACGGCTCGGTCCTCTGCCAGACCTTGACCTCGCGCTCCAGTTTCACCCCGCAGAACTCGAAGACCCGGCGCTCGACTTCTTCCATCAGTTCGATGATGTCGCTCGCCCGACAGCCCTCATGGGTCACGATGAAGTTCGCGTGCACGCTCGACACCTCGGCCCCGCCGACCCGAAGCCCCTTGCAGCCGGCCTCGTCGATCAGTTTCCCCGCCGACACACGCGTGCCCGCGCCGGGCAGCCCCGGACCCACCGCCAGCGGGTTCTTGAAGCAGCACCCCGCCGACCGGTCGGCCATCGGCTGGGTCTTCTTCTTGTAGGCCATGACTTCCTTGAGGCGATCGCGCAGGGCGGGTCGGGTCTTGTCGGACACGCGCCGCAGTCGCAGCTCGACCGACGTGATCACCAGGTGCTCCAGCCCGGAGTGGCGATAATCGAAACTGATCTGCTCCGCCGGGATCACCAGTTCGGCCCCCGTCGACGACATGGCGTGCACACGCGTCACCAGTTCCGAGATCGAGCCGAACGCCCCTCCCGCGTTCATGATCACCGCCCCGCCGATCGAGGCCGGAATCCCCGCCAGCGACTCGAGGCCCGCGTACCCCTCGCGCACCGACTCCACGATCAACCGGGGCAGGTTCGCCCCGGCCTGCGCGTGCAGGATCACCTCATCCGTCGACTCGCCGGGGCTGTACTCGGCGCTGTCGAGGTCCGCCAGATCGATCACCAGCCCGTCCACCCCGTCGTCGTCGACCAGCAGGTTCGCCCCGTCGCCGAGGACCCGCACCGTCAGACCCGCGTACGCCACCAGACAGTCCGCGAGTTCCTCGCGATCGGCCGGCCTTGCATATCGGTCCGCGCCACCGCCCACCCCAAACCAGGTGTCGATGGGTTTATTGAACTCGATGATGTCGTAGAGCGTGCGGCTCATCCGTGTGCGTGCTCGCGTGAAGGGGGGGCGAAGTGTACACCACGCCATCCGGCGCGAACGTGCGCCGATCGATGTGGTCTACCTTCGCAGTATGAAATTTCGGCTTTTGGCTCCGGATGCGCTTGAGATTGGTTCTCTCGTCGCCGAAGGGAGTTCATCGCAGCGGCGGACGGGGTCCCGCCAAAGCGGCCATGACGACGCTTTCCTTCATCCTTTGTTGGAGTCTGATCCCGATGCCGAAGTTCAATCTCACGCTCCGTCAGCGACTCTTCGCTGGCAGTGGTCTCCTTGCCGCCCTCACCGTCGGAGCGAGCCTCTTCGGGCTCAGCACGTCCAACCGGATCGCCGCGGCGTTCGACGACATGCTCGATCGCACCGTCGCCAGCGCCGACCTCGCAAACGGTGCCATGCTCCACACCCAGAGCGCTGCTTCGCAGCAGCGGGAGTTTCTGCTCCATCGCGACCTCGGCGCCATCGAACAGATGCAGGCCGAACTCGCGTCCGCCAAGCAGGCCATGAGCCGGATCTCGGCGCTCATGCAAGACCCCGCACGAGTCGCCGAAGTCAACCAGGCCGTGAAGCTCGCCGATTCGCTCTCTGAAGCCGGCGCTAACCTCGCTTCCGCCTATGAACGCCGCGGTCTCACCCACGAACAAGGGCTCGAGGGCAACCTGCGGGCCGCGGTCCACGCGCTCGAAGAGGACCTCAAAGCCAGCAACTCCGACTCGCTCTCGGTGCTCATGCTCATGGCCCGTCGCCACGAGAAGGATTACCTGCTCCGCGGCGACCGGAAGTACCTCGACCGGGTCGACGCCCGACTCGCCGAGTTTGCCGAGGCCACTTCACAGATGGACCTCGACGCGGAAACCCGCGACCGCTGGAACGGGCACTGGAAGACCTATCGCGACAGCCTCGCGTCGCTCGTCGACGCCGAGGAAGAAGTCGCGCAGTTCACGGCTCAGGCGAACGAACTTTCTCAGGCGACGCTGTCCGCCGTGGCATCGTTCCGCGACGCGCTCGCCCATGACGTGGCGACCGCCCGCGAAGGGGTCGGCGAAACCCGCGCCGCCGCGACCTCCGCGCTGCTCACGCTCCTCGGCGTCGCCGTGGCGATCGCCGTGGTGACCACCCTGCTGACCGTGCGTGGTGTGGTGAAATCCATCCGCGTCATCTCACAACGCGCCGAGAGCATCGCCGAGGGCGACCTCTCGGGCGACGCCCTGCCCGTCGGCACGTCCGACGAGATCGGCGGGCTCACGGCTTCCGTCAACAGCATGCGTGATTCGCTCGCCGAACTCGTACGCGGCATCACCGACACCGCGAGCGAAGTGGCCAACATGAGCGAGTCCATCGCCAGCGCCAGCCAGGAAACCGCCCACACGATCCAGGAGCAGGAGGCCCAGTCGAACCAGGTCGCCGCAGCGGTCGCCGAGATGACGAGCTCGATCGACGAGGTCGCCAACCGCAGCGACGACGTCGCACGAGGTGCCGCCGACGCCGGTGAAAAGGCGCAATCCGGCGCCGAGGTCGTCGGACAGACCGTCTCCGAGATGCGCGAGATCGCCGATCAGGTCACGACCATGTCCACCCTCGTCGATTCGCTGGGCCAGCAGAGCCAGCAGATCGGTGAGATCGTCGAGGTCATCAACGACATCGCCGACCAGACCAACCTGCTCGCGCTCAACGCCGCCATCGAAGCGGCCCGGGCCGGCGAGCACGGTCGAGGCTTCGCGGTCGTCGCCGACGAGGTCCGCAAACTCGCCGATCGCACGACCAAGGCGACCGCCGAGGTGTCCGACAGCATCGCCTCGATCCAGCGCGAGACCAAGCGTGCGGTCGAGGAGATGAACACCAGCACCGAACGGGTGACCTCTGGCGTCAGCCTCGCCGAACGAGCCGGCGAATCCCTCGCCGCGATTACCCACGGTTCGGCAGAGGTGTCGCGCATGATCGAGTCCATCGCCGCCGCGGCCCGTCAGCAGTCCACCGCCGCCGAGGAAATCTCGCGCTCGGTCGACGTGATTCGCAGCTCGACCGAGGAATCGGCAAGCGGCGCTGCACAATCGGCCGAAGCCGCGACGCGTCTGAGTAGCCGAGCCGACGAACTCCGGCGCGCGGTGGCTCGCTTCACGCTGAACTGAGTCAGACCAGCACGCTCTGCGCACGCACGAAGTCGTGCGCCACGCTCGTCACCGGCCCGGCACCCATGATCACGACCAGATCGCCGGCCCGGCAGACCTGCTGAAGCTGCTCGACGATCGCCCCGAACGGGTAGAGGTGCATCGCGCGGATGTCCTGGCTGCGCAGCCGGTCCACGAGATCCGCCGCCGAGACCTTGGTCTTCTCGATCTCCGAGTCGCGCACAAAGTAAATGTGCGGCACGATCACGATGTCCGCGTGGGAGAACGACTGCGCGAACTCTTCCAGCAGGAACCGCGTTCGCGAGTGCTGGTGGGGCTGGAACACACAGATCAGCCGCCCGTCCCGGTCCGACAGTTCCGCCTCGCGCAGCGCACGGAGCGTCGTATCGATCTCCGTCGGGTGGTGACCGTAGTCGTCGTACACGCGCACGGTCCCAGCGCTCGGGTCGCCCGGGCGGACCGCGACATCGCCCAGCAGTTGTAGACGCCGGTCCACGCCCATAAAGGTCGAGAGCGCCGACTCGATCGCGCTCGGCTCGGCGCCGAGCCACAGCGCGAGCACCGACGCCGTCGCGCTGTTCAGCGCCATGTGGTCACCCGGCTGGCTGATCGTCCACGTGAGCTGGACGCCTCCGTTCTCCGCGTCGGAGCGAAGCTCCACCCGGCGCGAGGCCCGGTCGTACGACACCCTGTAGTCCGAGGCCGGGTTGAACCCGATCGTGCTCACCTCGCACGCCAGTCCGGCGGTCACGACGCGCCGATGGGCGTTGTCATGGGCGATGAGAAGACGACCGCCCCGTTCCGCGTCCGGCA
>CAXAVQ010000109.1:0-7774 GCA_963971985.1 uncultured bacterium | reverse complement strand
CCCGCGCTCGGTGTCGGTTTGATCGTCGTCGCGTTCGCCGTCAACCTACTCGGCAACCAGGTCATCGGCGGGCTGAGCAAGGTCACCGCGATCGTCAAGATCGTGGGCATCGCGGCCTTCGCCGGCATCGGGCTCTGGGTGTCGGGGCTCTCCTTCGACACGCTGACGGGCGATGGCGCATCATCCGACGCCCAGGGCGGCATTACCGGGTTTCTGGCCGCCGTCGCACTGTCGATCCTGGCATACAAGGGTTTCACGACCATCACCAATAGCGGCGATGAGATCAAGGAGCCCAAAAAGAACGTCGGCCGATCCATTATCTTCAGCCTGCTCATCTGCACCGGGCTCTACCTGCTCGTGACGCTCGCCGTCGCGGGCAACCTTAGCGTGGATGAGATCATCGCCGCTCGCGACTCGTCGCTCGCCGAGGCCGCCCGTCCGGCGGTCGGTCAGTGGGGCGAGTGGCTGACGATCGGCCTTGCGATCGTGGCCACTATCTCCGGCATCATCGCAAGTATGTTCGCCGTCTCCCGGATGCTCGCGATGCTCACGGACATGAAGCTGGTCCCGCACAGCCACTTCGGCATGCCGGGTCGCATCCAGAAGCACACACTGGTGTACACCGCTGTTGTCGCGCTCGCACTTACCGTCTTCTTCGACCTCAGCCGAATCGCCTCTCTCGGCGCAATCTTCTACATCGTGATGGACATGGCGATCCATTGGGGCGTGTTCAAGTACCTGCGAACAGAGCTGAACGCCAAGGCGTGGGTCCTTCTGACCGCCCTCATCCTCGACGCCGTCGTGCTCGGGGCCTTCCTTTACCTCAAGCTCACCACCGACCCGCTCGTAGTAGCCGTGTCGCTGGGGGGAATGGCCCTGATCTTCGGTGCCGAGTGGTGGTTCCTGCGGAAGGAGGCTGCATCCAATGACGCAAATGACTGAATCCCGAATCGACCCTGTTTGCGGAATGAAGGTCTCGCCCGGCAACGCGGTAGACCGCTTCGAGCACGACGGCAACGAGTACCTCTTTTGCTCGACAAGCTGTGCCGAGAAGTTTCGCGCCGATGCGGCCCACTACCTGGAGAAGCAAGACGAGGGCGCGCACCATTGCGACCATACCTGCTGCGATCACAAGACATGCCCCGCCGATTCTGGATCGCGACCGTCTTCACGGCACCGCTGCTCATCTATGTAATGGGCAATATGCTCTTCGGGCATCCGTTCGAGTCGTGGATCGGTCCAGCCGTTGGTCAGTGGGCCGAACTCGCGCTGGCGACCCCCGTGGTGCTCTGGTGCGCGTGGCCGTTCTTCGTCCGGGGAGTCCGCTCGATCCGGGCCGTGCAACCGAACATGTGGACGCTCATCTCCATCGGCGTCGCGATCGCGTATGTCTTCAGCGTCATCGCAACGATCGCGCCGGGCATGTTCCCAGAAGCGTTGCGCGACGATGATGGCCGCGTCGGCGTCTACTTCGAGGCGGCAGCTGTCATCGTCACGCTCGTGCTGCTCGGGCAAGTGATGGAACTCCGCGCCCGCCGCCAGACCGGCGGGGCCATCCGCGAGCTCCTCGAACTCGCCCCACCCACCGCCCGCCGCCTCTCTGACGATGGCAACGAGGAAGATGTGCCCGTCGAGGAACTCCGTCCGGACGACCGGGTGCGCGTCCGCCCCGGCGACAAGGTTCCCATCGACGGCAGTGTCGTCGAGGGACGAAGCACGGTCGATGAGTCCATGCTCACGGGCGAGCCGGTCCCCGTGGAGAAGAGTGAGGGCGACGAGGTCACCGGCGGCACGGTGAACAAGACCGGCTCCTTCGTCATGCAGGTGAGCCGGACCGGGGCAGAAACGACACTCGCCCAGATCGTTCAGATGGTTGCGGAGGCCCAGCGTTCGCGCGCGCCGATCCAGCGCATCGCCGACGCGGTCGCGGCGTGGTTCGTTCCCGTCGTCGTCGTCGTGGCAATCATCGCCTTCGTGGTCTGGCTCCTCTTCGGGCCGTCGCCCGCGTTCAGCTACGCACTCATCGCTGCGGTCTCCGTCCTCATCATCGCGTGCCCCTGCGCGCTCGGACTCGCGACCCCCATGTCGATCATGGTCGCCGCCGGCCAAGGGGCCAAGCAAGGCGTGCTCGTCAAGAACGCCGCCGCACTGGAAGCATTTGAGAAGATCGACACCGTCGTCGTCGACAAGACCGGAACCCTGACCGAGGGCAAGCCCAAACTCGTTGCCGCCGAAGTACAGGAGGGGCACGACGAAACCCGCGTGCTCGCCCTTCTCGCCGCCGCCGAGCGAGGGTCGGAGCATCCGCTCGCGGAGGCCATCGTGACCGGACTCGAAGACCGCACCGACCACCGCTTCGATGCAACCGACTTTGACAGTCTCACCGGTAAGGGCATCGTCGCCACTGTTGACGGTGCGCGCGTCGCCATCGGCTCACCTGCCCTGATGAACGACGAGGGCGTCGATGTGAGCGGGTTGGCCGACCAGGCCGACGAGCAACGCCGCAAGGGCGGCACCGCGATGTTCGCAGCGATCGATGGGCGGCTTGCGGCCTTGCTTGCTGTCGCTGATCCCATCAAGGAGACCACCAAGGGAGCCATCGACGAGCTCCACCGCAGCGGCCTCACCGTCGTCATGCTGACGGGTGACAACAGGACAACCGCCGAGGCGATCGCCGAGCAACTCGGCATCGACCGGGTCGAAGCCGAGGTCCTTCCCGAGCAGAAAGCGGAGGTCATCCGCAAGCTCCAAGAAGAGGGCCATCAGGTCGCCATGGCGGGGGACGGCGTCAACGACGCCCCGGCACTCGCCCAAGCCGACATCGGCGTCGCGATGGGGACGGGCGCGGGCGTCGCTATCGAGAGCGCCGCCATCACCCTCGTTGGGGGCGACCTCAACGGGCTCGTCCGCGCACGCGAGTTGAGATGTGCGACCATGCGGAACATCCGCCAGAACCTCTTTTTCGCGTTCGCCTACAACACCGCCGGCGTCCCGATCGCCGCCGGCGTGCTTTACCCCTTCTTCGGCGTCCTGCTCAGCCCGATGATCGCCGCCGCGGCGATGAGCTTCAGCTCCGTATCGGTCATACTCAATGCTCTTCGCCTTCGATGGCGATAGCATCATCTGGTAGCTATGAGATCAAAACCTGAGTTTCTAGACCCTAGAGGCGGCAGCTGCTAGTCGGACGTGAACTCAGCTTTCAACTCGGGTGCTGATGATGTGACCTCAAGCGTGTCGGCATCGATCCAGCGTCCTTCATACCGCACAAAGCTCCGTTCCGGCGAGAACCCGATCCGACTTCCCGGGTCGTTGGCCGGTGAGTGGCGTAGCAGAGTGTAAAGCAGCAAAGCACGGTCCCTGTCACTGCCCTTGTTGAACAGCAGCACCTCGTCCGGCAAGGCGATCCTCTCTCGACTGCCGAAAATAGAGTCGCTCCCTTGGATATGGCCGACAATCGAGATGGCGTCGGCCAATCCGCCTACTGCCTTGCCCAATTCTCGTGCTCGCCAGTCTCTCAACGCGGCCCGCGCGAATGCCTGTGGAAGCCTCACGTCCAGGCTGCGGAATGCGTACAGCGCGTGCTCGTAAATCGAGCCGGGGCGCTCGGCAGCAAGCGCCGCGACGGCACTCCGGTAGCTCTCAGCAGATTCATGGTCCGCTGGATCGGGGAGCGGGTCGCCGGACTCGATGAACTGAATGCGCTCGGGCTCGGGATGCTTGAGCGGATTGGAGACGAAGCCACCGATGCGCCCGTAGATGCCGGTGATTCGCTCGCGCGACATCTGCGAGGTACGTGTCGGGCAGTGGCACATGCCCATGGCGGGGTTGTAGAAGAACGTCGTGTCCGTCCCCGACGCGACGACTTTGGCGAACTCCGAGAGCTCGGAGCGGTTGTTGATGCGCGTGCTGCTGAACCACTTGGTGTTGTTGAGCAAGTGGCCCTCATCGATGTCCAGAAAGACGAACATGTGGGCCCGGTTGCCGGTCACGATGATGTGGTCGAGAGGGAACCGGCCCCAGACCGCTAGCGCAGCAGCCCAGAGCATCCCTAGCCCGATGCACTTGCCAGAGCGCTTGCCCTCCGGGTTCACCGCGGCCATCGCGTTCATGACCTCGGCCGTCTCGTTCTTGAGCCGCGGGAAGAAGCCCTGACGGTAGTAGGGCTGATTGACGATCTGGCCGAACTGGGATTCTGGGTTGTCCGCCAAAAGTTTGCGGAAGGTCGCGTCGTACTCGGCTCGAATCCGCGGGACGAAACCAGGGACAAAGCGCGTGTCCTCCTCCGCGAAATCGAGCAGCCCCCACACATCGCCGCCGGGCAGATCCTGCATGATTGTGAACGTGTAGCGGTGAAAGAACCGCTGAAGTTTATCAAGCCGTCTCTTTGGACTCAGGAGTTTGCCGTCTGGACCGTGTGCCCGCTTTTCTTCGCGCCACGTCCAAAGGGCTGGGGACATCAGGTCCGCTAGTAGGAACGCTGGGACGAGCGTGCGGGCATAGGCGTCAATCTCCAGCACAGTCAGACTGACCGCGTTGGAGAGGGCTTCGACCTCGTCGGCCGCGGTTGACGGCGAGAAGGGGTATGCGGGATTGGTCGGTGGTCGCGGCATTTGCGCATTTCGATTTTAGAGCCTACAACTGCGGAGTTGAACTCAGCGTAGATGCAAGCGCAATGGTTGTGTCAATCCCGAATCCAACCCATGGGCATGGCCTCATGGAGTGTCATCGCGCACCCCTTGCATACTATTCCATCAATCTTCTTCGATCGCTCGGGGCGTACCGAAAGAGTGCCCATTCCTCGCCTGAGAATACCCGTCGATTTTCGGGTGGGATCCGCTCGCAAGTGGAACGACTGCTGATCTTTCTGAACGAATCGTTCGTTCGGAAGGAATCCGCGTGCCGATGTGGCGCATACACAGCACCTGAACCCCTCGGGCTCCGGTCGTCCGACAGGCCTGCGGCCGGAGGGTGCAGCGGTCGTTACGCCTCTGCCGTCGGGCCCGGACTGGGCGAACCCCAACGGCGACGGCGGACCGACAGGCTTGGCATTCTCGATGATCTCTGTCGGTAATGTACCGAGGGCAACACAGCCCCCTCCTTGAACTAACGGCATAGGGCAGAAGTGAGCACCGGATCTGACCGGCCGGCCTGTCTCTGCGCGTCGCAAGACGAGACCCGGTGGTGCGGGAAGGTTCAACACGACAACAAGGAGTCGACCATGACGACGCTGACCGACGCGAGCAGCGAGCACCCGCTAGCTGAGGCGATCGTCAAGGGACTCGAGTCGCGCACCGATCAAAAGCTCGAAGCGAGCGACTTCGAAAGCGTGACCGGCAAAGGGATCGTCGCGATCGTCGATGGCGCCCGCGTCCGCGATCGATCGGGTCGCCGGTGCTCATGGCCGACGAGGGCGTCAACGCGCCGCCCCTCACGGACAAGGCGGCGAGCACCTCCGCACCGGCGGTACGTCCATGTTCGCCGTCGTCGATGGCTGACTTGCCGCTCTCCTCACGGTCGCTGACCCGATCAAGGAGACGACCCGCTCCGCGAGCGATTCCCTCCACGCCTCCGGCCTCACCGTCGTCATGCTGACGGGTGACAACAGGACAACCGCCGAGGCGATCACCGAGCAACTCGGTATAGATCGGGTCGAAGCCGAGGTTCTTCCCGAGCAGAAGACCGAGGCGATCCGCAAGCTCGAGGCCGGCATCGGCGTCGCGATGGGGACGGGCGCGGGCGTCGCTATCGAGAGCGCCGCCATCACCCTCGTTGGGGGCGACCTCAACGGGCTCGTCCGCGCACGCGAGTTGAGATGTGCGACCATGCGGAACATCCGCCAGAACCTCTTTTTCGCGTTCGCCTACAACACCGCCGGCGTCCCGATCGCCGCCGGCGTGCTTTACCCCTTCTTCGGCGTCCTGCTCAGCCCGATGATCGCCGCCGCGGCGATGAGCTTCAGCTCCGTATCGGTCATACTCAATGCTCTTCGCCTTCGATGGCGATAGCATCATCTGGTAGCTATGAGATCAAAACCTGAGTTTCTAGACCCTAGAGGCGGCAGCTGCTAGTCGGACGTGAACTCAGCTTTCAACTCGGGTGCTGATGATGTGACCTCAAGCGTGTCGGCATCGATCCAGCGTCCTTCATACCGCACAAAGCTCCGTTCCGGCGAGAACCCGATCCGACTTCCCGGGTCGTTGGCCGGTGAGTGGCGTAGCAGAGTGTAAAGCAGCAAAGCACGGTCCCTGTCACTGCCCTTGTTGAACAGCAGCACCTCGTCCGGCAAGGCGATCCTCTCTCGACTGCCGAAAATAGAGTCGCTCCCTTGGATATGGCCGACAATCGAGATGGCGTCGGCCAATCCGCCTACTGCCTTGCCCAATTCTCGTGCTCGCCAGTCTCTCAACGCGGCCCGCGCGAATGCCTGTGGAAGCCTCACGTCCAGGCTGCGGAATGCGTACAGCGCGTGCTCGTAAATCGAGCCGGGGCGCTCGGCAGCAAGCGCCGCGACGGCACTCCGGTAGCTCTCAGCAGATTCATGGTCCGCTGGATCGGGGAGCGGGTCGCCGGACTCGATGAACTGAATGCGCTCGGGCTCGGGATGCTTGAGCGGATTGGAGACGAAGCCACCGATGCGCCCGTAGATGCCGGTGATTCGCTCGCGCGACATCTGCGAGGTACGTGTCGGGCAGTGGCACATGCCCATGGCGGGGTTGTAGAAGAACGTCGTGTCCGTCCCCGACGCGACGACTTTGGCGAACTCCGAGAGCTCGGAGCGGTTGTTGATGCGCGTGCTGCTGAACCACTTGGTGTTGTTGAGCAAGTGGCCCTCATCGATGTCCAGAAAGACGAACATGTGGGCCCGGTTGCCGGTCACGATGATGTGGTCGAGAGGGAACCGGCCCCAGACCGCTAGCGCAGCAGCCCAGAGCATCCCTAGCCCGATGCACTTGCCAGAGCGCTTGCCCTCCGGGTTCACCGCGGCCATCGCGTTCATGACCTCGGCCGTCTCGTTCTTGAGCCGCGGGAAGAAGCCCTGACGGTAGTAGGGCTGATTGACGATCTGGCCGAACTGGGATTCTGGGTTGTCCGCCAAAAGTTTGCGGAAGGTCGCGTCGTACTCGGCTCGAATCCGCGGGACGAAACCAGGGACAAAGCGCGTGTCCTCCTCCGCGAAATCGAGCAGCCCCCACACATCGCCGCCGGGCAGATCCTGCATGATTGTGAACGTGTAGCGGTGAAAGAACCGCTGAAGTTTATCAAGCCGTCTCTTTGGACTCAGGAGTTTGCCGTCTGGACCGTGTGCCCGCTTTTCTTCGCGCCACGTCCAAAGGGCTGGGGACATCAGGTCCGCTAGTAGGAACGCTGGGACGAGCGTGCGGGCATAGGCGTCAATCTCCAGCACAGTCAGACTGACCGCGTTGGAGAGGGCTTCGACCTCGTCGGCCGCGGTTGACGGCGAGAAGGGGTATGCGGGATTGGTCGGTGGTCGCGGCATTTGCGCATTTCGATTTTAGAGCCTACAACTGCGGAGTTGAACTCAGCGTAGATGCAAGCGCAATGGTTGTGTCAATCCCGAATCCAACCCATGGGCATGGCCTCATGGAGTGTCATCGCGCACCCCTTGCATACTATTCCATCAATCTTCTTCGATCGCTCGGGGCGTACCGAAAGAGTGCCCATTCCTCGCCTGAGAATACCCGTCGATTTTCGGGTGGGATCCGCTCGCAAGTGGAACGACTGCTGATCTTTCTGAACGAATCGTTCGTTCGGA
>CAXAVQ010000108.1:0-7794 GCA_963971985.1 uncultured bacterium | reverse complement strand
CGCCGCAGACCTCCGCAATTCCCGCTGGGAACCCGGAACCGGCGCAACCATCAATTTCACCTACGAGCCCAACCAGAACCCCGGCACCCAAACGAAAACGATCGTCGTCACCACGAACTCGGCGAACGAGCAGCGGATCACGCTGACCCTGAAAGCCAACTACATCCCCGCCGTGAAGACCACGCAGAGGATGGCGGACTTCGGCCGGATCCAGGCTGGCAACATCGGGCTCTCGCGCGTCGTCCTCGAATCGCGCGACCCCGACTTCCAGTTCAAGGACTTCGACCTCGCCGATGCCGCTGACCAGTTCACCTGGTCCTATTCAGAACTGGACCCCGTCTCGGAGGATTACCCCAGCCGAGGCCAGCTCCTCATCCGCACCAAACCCGACGCCGCCATCGGGCCGTTCAACCGCATCATCGGACGCATGATCTTCCTCGCTCGCGAAGGTGACGCCGAGGAACAGTCCGAGATCGAACTCAACCTGCCGCTCCGGGGTGAGGTCATCGGCCAGATCGCCCTCATGCCACGCTTCGGCCGCTCGCCGCTCGCCCTGCCCGGCTCGCCGTTCGAGCACAAGACCGTGGTCTCGGCGACGAACAACAAACCGTTCAAAATCACCGACATCAAACTCGCAGATGGCGAAATCACCGATTTCGAATACGAGATCGCTCCGGCGGAAGATCAGGCGGAAGGTATGGCCTACCAGCTGACGATCCGCGGAACCGCTCCGGATCGCGCAGGCGGGTACATGGGTCGCGTCGAAATCTACACCGACATCGAGAACCACGGCCCGATGCCCTACCAGTTCTCCGGCGTCCTCCGAGCACAGGCCCCGCAAACACAGCAGTAAACCCCGCTCGCTGTCACCAAACCGTTCGCACAGGGGCGACCTCCGGGTCGCCCCTGTTGCGTTTTGGCAGCGCCTCGCACGCAACATCGTCGCTCCCACGCAGCGCCGATAACCCCCTCTCACGCCGGAACCCCGCGTGAAACAACTCGTACCGGCCCCTCGACTCTTGGCATACGCGCTGTATCGTCAGAGGTAGGCATGCTTTGCGCGAATTCCCAGACTCGACTCCGTGTTACCGCCGGTCTCGGCCTCCTGGCCCTCGGTCTCGGGGTGGGCTGCGCACCGACGGAGCAAGCCCCGTTCAGCGCCCAAGTCCAGACCCCCTCGCCCGCCTCGACGCTCGTCTTCTCCTCCGCCCCGGTCCGCAACTGGCACGCCTCAAACCCAGGCGAACCCGGTGTCGGCCTGATCGCCGCCGACCGCTACGAGTTCTCAAGAAACGACGCCCGGCTCACGCCGCAGACCCGCGGCCCGATCCTCGCGACACGACAGTGGCCCGAGCCGCCACGCCCGGTCGAACGCCCCGTGCGATTCTGGCGATGGCAGCAGCGCTGAACCCGCTCACCCAGGCGTGCAGCCCCGGCATTTTCGCCTGTTTCACAATAGGCAATCGCTGCACAAAGGGTTGTGCAGATTCGGCGTGATCCTCACAAGTGTTTCATTGACTGGGAGTTGTGCGCGTGCCATACTACACGTCGACACGTGGCACCCGACCAGTTTCGCCACGCGTCGATTCGCAACCGTCCGACCAGACGCCGGTCCCACGAAGGCACTATTCACGCCGGCGTCCGAACAGCCGCTCGCCCTGCCCCGCCTCTCGAGTGAGCGGTCAGCGAGGACCATTCAGGGAGACTCTCACGATGGCGACAATCACCAAGAAAGACCTCATCGACCGGATCGCCGAGAAGACCGGCCAGAAGCGGGTCGTGGTGAAGTCCACTGTCCAGGAGTTCCTCGACGAGGTCATCGTCGAGCTCGGCAAGGGAAACCGTCTGGAGTTCCGCGACTTCGGCGTCTTCGAAATCCGCAAACGCGAAGCACGCGTCGCCCAGAACCCCAAGACACTCGAACCCGTCCCGGTGCCCGCCAAGAATGTCGTGAAGTTCAAGGTCGGACGGCGCATGCAGTCGTCCGTCGACGATGAGGTCGAGACCGACGCGTCCAGCAACGGCAAGCCCCGGATCGTGACGAACATCAAGCCCGGCACGAAATCCAAGGCCTGAGCGACCCTCGATTCCCCCGACCCATTCAGGCCCGTCTCGATGAGCCCGTGAGCCGATCGGCCCGGGCTCATGTGGTATCCTGAGCGATCAGCAGTTCTGATCCGAACCCACGCCACATCCCGATCCCGGAGATCGAGCCATGACCGTCGCCACCAGCAACAGCATCCTTGAGCACCTCGGCGCTGAGGCCGACGACCTGCTCGGCTACTCCTGCACCGGGATCTCCAAAGACCAGATCCACGCCCCGGGACCCGATTTCGTCGACCGGGTGCTCTCGATCACCGATCGCCCCGCCCCGGTCCTGCGCAACTTCCAGACCATGATGAACCACGGGCGCCTCGGCGGCACGGGCTACATGTCCATCCTGCCCGTCGACCAGGGCATCGAGCACTCCGCCGGCGCGAGCTTCGCCCCCAACCCGATCTACTTCGACTCCGAGAAGATCGTCGAACTCGCCTACGAGGGCGGCTGCAACGCCGTCGCCTCCACCCTCGGCGTCCTCGGTTCCTGCGCCCGCAAGTGGGCCCACAAGATCCCCTTCATGGTCAAGCTCAACCACAACGAGTTGATGACCTACCCCAACAAGTTCGACCAACGCCGCTTCGCCAGTGTCCGCCAAGCGTTCGAGATGGGCGCCGTCTCGGTCGGGGCGACGATCTACTTCGGGAGCGAGGAATCCACCCGCCAGATCGAAGAGATCTCCGCCGCCTTCGAGGAGGCCCATTCCTACGGCCTCGTCACCGTCCTCTGGTGCTACATCCGCAACGACGCCTTCAACCAGAAGAAGAACGGCGGCAAGGACAACCACACCGCCTCCGACCTCACCGCCCAGGCCAACCACCTCGGCGTCACCATCCAGGCCGACATCATCAAGCAGAAGCTCCCCACCCACACCGGCGGGTACGCCGCGCTCAACATGGGTGACTCCGGCTACGGCAAGTTCGACAAGCGCATCTACACCGAGCTCTCCGGAGCCAAGGAAGACGGCACCGGCGGCCACCTGATCGAACTGACCCGCTACCAGATCGCCAACTGCTACATGGGTCGCAGCCCCCTGCTCAACTCAGGCGGGGCCAGCAGCGGCAAGGGCGACCTCGCCGAGGCCGTGAAGACCGCAGTGATCAACAAGCGGGCCGGCGGCATCGGCCTGATCTCCGGTCGCAAAGCCTTCCAGCGCCCGATGAATGAGGGCGTCCAGTTGCTCAACGCGATCCAGGACGTCTACGCGGACGAGCGCATTTCCCTCGCCTGACACTCTTCCAGCTTTCTACACCTGTATATAGGTATTTATGCGTATCTTACCACCACAGATTGGTGGCCACCTACGCTTTTATACCTAGTACAAATACTTGAATACGGCTGTTGGCAACCTGCGCTCAACCCGGTATTCGCACCACCATGCAATGATACCGGGATCGCACTCGATCGTCCGACTCTCGAATGTCCGTTCTGGATCGAGAGTCGCCGGATGCCTCGGAGCTTCCGGTGGCAGCCGGCACGAGCACAGGGAGTGCGCAGAACTGGTCCGTGATCGGACGTGCCAGGAGGAGAATCAGGAATGAAGCAGCAGGCAGAGGAGGTGCCTGGCGCTTCGAGCACGAACCACGTGAATATCGTGAACGCCGAGTCCTTTTTCGAAACGCTGAATTCGCGTGTCGGAGGGCGACTCGTCGTTGACGAGAACGGGGATGTGCTCGAGGCGAACACGCTTTCGGAGCGGGTACTCCGAGGAACGAGCGGCGAAAAGAACATGGTCGGGCGCAACATCTCGGAACTCTTCGGTTCCGAGTTCGCCAAGGATCGCATCCGGCTCATCCGCGAATGCATCAAGGCGCAGCGCCCGCTGTACTTCTGTGCCATGGTCCGCGGCGCGTGGTCGCACGTGCTCTACGAGCCGCTCGAGGATGCCGGCAACGGCAAGCCCGGCGTCGTCGCCACCTCGTACGGCATGCTCGCCCAACTCCATTCGCTACCCGAGAGCGCCGACGTCAGACTCTCTCGCGCACACGTTCACGATCTCGGCCTGCTCGCGAAGCTCACCAGGCGGGAATTGCAGGTCCTCAAGATGATCGGCGACGGCTACTCCGCCGCGGCGATCGCCGAGCAGCTCTTCCGGAGCAAGCGGACCATCCAGTGGCACCGGGCCTCTCTGGGACGCAAACTCGGCGTCACCAACCGCGTCATGCTCGCCCAGATCGCCTACGCAGCCGGCCTGCCCGAGTTCGACGTCGATCAGGTCTACGACCTGCTGCACAACAAGAAGGGCGCCCGCAAATCCAAGAAGGTGGACGCCCGCCTCGACGGGCATTCCGGGAGGGGCGACCCCAAGCTCGACGGACACGCCGGGGGGGGCGACCCCAAGCTCGACGGACACGCCAAGCGTGTCGACCCGAAACAGGACGGTCGCGCCAAGCCCGCCTGAACGTCCTCCGGCGTTACCCTGCGCCCATGGACGCTCCGCACGCCGACGACTACTGCCCACTCGACGACGAAACATCGCAGATCCAGATCGAGGCCATCCTCGATCGCACGCGCGACGTGAACGGCTGCGTGCTCGACATCGGTTGCGGCGACGGGCGCCTCGCCATCCCCCTCGCCCGCGCCGGCCGGACCGTTCTGGCGATCGACTCCGACCAGCGGGCGCTCGACGCGCTGCACAAGTCACTCCGCACCGAAGACGACGGCACGCGATCGCGCGTGACCCTGCTCCGCGCCGACGCCTCGTCCCTGAGCGCCGAGGCACTGCACAAGGCCGCTCACGAGCCCATCGGCATGGCGGTCTGCGTCGGTCACACGTTCATGCTCCTCCACGACCCGCTCGACGCCCTCGCGCTCATGCGGGCTCTCGGCGACGCACTCGAGCCGGGTGCCCCCCTGCTCATCGATGACTTCCCCCACGACCTGTGGTTTGACGTCAGCGAGGGCAACTGGCAGTCGGGCATCGCCGAGATGCAGACCGACGATGAATCCGAGCCCGAACTCTGGCAGATGGTCTGGATACCCGGCGACCCGGTCATCGCGCTCCGGCGAGGCGACGAGGTCGACCCCGACAGCATCGAGATCCTGCCCACCGACCGGCTCCACCGGCTGTACTCCATGGGCGAGCTGCGCTTGCTCTGCGCCTGCTCGGGCTTCGACGAACCCGAGCGGGCCGCCGAGGACGCCCTGATCGTGATGTATCGCGGGCCCCGTTCAGCCCGATAAGCCCGGTCCGCTTCCGATCGAACCGGTCGCGAACCCACAAATCCGGCACTCTTGCGTGGCCGGGCATCAACCTTGTCGACGAGCGGGCCGATGCTCCGGATGAGTCTCCGACTCATCAACCGCGCTCAAGACCAGGAGCAGAACCGTGCCCGCGATGCGATCGAGAACCGAGAACTGGCACCGCAGCCTCGTCCAGATCCACGAACGGGGCGGCGCGCTCGAAATCACCCTCCCCCGCTACGTCGGCAAGACCGAAACCGGTGTCCCCACGGTCGTCGACAGCGAGCAGGAGTCCGCCAAGAACATCATCTGGCGCGTCCGCATCCTCGACATGGACAAGGACTGGATCATCGTCGACCAGCCGATGGCCCTGGGCCAGACCTTCGACCTCAAGGACAACGTCGAACTCGTCGGCATCATCGCCGTCGGCCAGAACCGCTGGATGTTCCGCACCAAGGTCCTCAGCAAGGAGAAGGTGGAAGCCAGCGGCGGGCGCAACGCCATCATGGGCCTCAAGCTCAAGATGCCCTCCGAGGTCGAGCGCTGCCAGCGCCGCAACTTCTATCGCGTCTCCACCGTCGGGCTCGACCTGCCTGTGGTCACCATGTACCCGCTCCTCGACGTGCGCAGCGCCATCGTCGCCGAGACCGCCTGTCGCGACGACTTCTTCGCCTTCAAGGACCGGGGCGTCGCCGGCAAGATCGGCCCCGAAGGCGCCGCCTCGCTCAGACTCCCCGAGGTCGGCCCGCCCATGGGCGCCCGCCTCATGAACATCGGCGGCGGCGGCGCGGGCCTGATCCTCGACGAGGTCGGCCAGTCCAGCCTCGAAACGCACCAGGCGTTCTGGATCCACGTCGACCTGCGCCCGGAGGTCCCCGTCCCGCTGGGCGTCGTCGGGCGTCTGCGCCATACACACATCGACTCGTCGCAGCGCCTCTACGCGGGCCTTTCGTTCGAGTTCTCGCACAACCCCGGCTACCAGAAACTGATCGTCGATCAGCTCTGCGAATACGTCGCGGTCATGCAGCGCCGCCAGCTCCGCGTCGATTGACCCTTCAATCACGAGCCGCCGGCGCGTACACTCGTGGTATGGGAACCCGTCGCCTTTCTGTGCTCTGCTGGCTTTGTCTCTCGACCGCGTTTCTCGGCCTGACCGGCGCCGGGTGCGATTCGCAGTCGGAGGCCTCCCGGACCGAGCAGGCCAGCGCCCCCGAGCCCGAGCCGATCCTCTGTCGCGCCGAACTGCGCAGTTTCATCGTCGCCGGCAAGGGACGCCACCTGTACCTGCTGATCGACTGCCCGCCGGGCTACGACGAGTACGACGGGCGCGTCGAGTACACCACCGCCGCGATGCGCCGGGACTACACCGCGCCGGAAGACCGATCCGGCGCGGCCCGCGTCGCGAAGATGAGCGCCGGCAGCGCCCTCCGCCCCATCATCGAGAACGCGCAGGACCGCTTCGAAGCCGAGTTCGAGATCACGCTCGAGCAGGCCATCTGCCTGCAGCAGGACCGTGTCTTCGGGGCACGCTACGCGCTGCTGGGCACGAACAGTTCCAGTGGCCTCCGACGCACGCTCGAACTGTGCGACTGCGAGATGCCCAGCCGGATCGTCGCCTCCGGCGGGTTCCTCGGCGAGTACCCCGGCATCGATCAGGATCCGGGACCGCTGCTGGACCGTGAACGCTGGCCCGACTACGGCATCGAGGGCGAAGAGGAAATCTCCCCTCCCGAGGACGAATTCAGCCCCTCCGAAGCCGCGTCCTGAACGTCAGCCCGAGCGCGAAATCCGCTACACTGCCCCGCCCGTCGCAGATCGCGAGCGTGGTCGCTGTTGTGCGATCGCTCGAGCCCGACGGGACATCCCCGCCGTCACCGTTCGCCGTGATCTGGCGAGAACCCTCTCGAGACCTTTCGTCATGGCAACGGACGCCGCACAACGCGCAAGCCGATCGGACCGCGCCGCCTTGCGCAAACTGGCCAAGGCCCTGCGCATCTTCCTGCGTTACGACTCCAGCCGCCACGGCGTGGTCGAGGCCACCGACGAGGCGTTGCTGGCGGTCATCACCAGCATGGGCTACCCGATCGCGAGCGCGTCCGAGGCCGGCGCCGTCCTCGAGCGGGTCGAGGCCGACCGCGCCGGTCAACGCCTCGAACCGATCACCGTCGCGTGGATCGGCAGCAAGCCCCACGCCCACCTGCGCCTGCCGGGTGATCGTGCGGAGGGCACGGTCTCCTGGAGCATCCGCACCGAGGACGGGCGCACCATCGACGCCAGCGCCAAGCTCGCCGACCTGCGCACCGTCGATCGACGCACCATCACCGGCACCCGCGCCCGCGCCCGCTTCGCGATGATCCCGCTCCCCGGAAGCACGGCGCGCACGCCCTCCGAGGACCAGCTCGGCATGGGCTACCACACCCTGTCGGTCACCCACGCCGGCGAGACCTTCGAGAGCCTGATCCTCTGCGCCCCAAAGATCTCCTACCAGGTGCCGCCGGACCAGGGCATGGCCGG
>CAXAVQ010000107.1:0-7831 GCA_963971985.1 uncultured bacterium | reverse complement strand
CCGCTCCCGGTCATCGGCTCCTGATCCGGCCCCATCACGCACGAACTCTGGTACGTCCACTCGCCCACGAGGCGCATCAGCCACTCGTGCTCCGGTGTCGGTTTGGTTTCCATGGCGATCCTCCTTCGGGCGCAGGGTAACTCCAGAGAGCCCCTTCCTGCAGGCCCAGCCGCCGTCCGCGTACACTCCCCCGTCCCCACCATGGCCAGGAAGAAGAAAAAACAGACCGCCACCCCCGTCATCGAGAACCGGCGCGCCCGTTTCGATTACTTCATCGACTCCACCCTCGAGGTCGGCATCCGCCTCACCGGCACCGAGGTGAAGTCCGTCCGCGCCGGCAAGGTCTCGCTGAAGGAGGGCTACGTCCGCGTCCAGGAGGCCAACCCGCCCTCGCTCTGGCTCCACTCGGCCCACATCGGCGAGTACGACCACGCCAGCGCCGCCTTCCAGCACGACACCACCCGCACCCGCCTGCTGCTCGCCTCCAAGCGCGAGATCGCCGAACTCGCCAAGGCCACCGCCGTCCGGGGTGTCACCATCGTCCCCCTCAAGATGTACTTCAAGGGCCCCTTCGCCAAACTCGAAATCGGCCTCGCCCGCGGCAAGAAGCAACACGACAAACGCGACACCATCAAGGAACGCGAAACCCAGCGCGAGATCGACCGGGCGATGACGACCAAGGTCGGGTGGTGAGGGTTTCAGGGGTGCCGTGGTCGGAGGCTGACGAAGTCGGGCGCAGGCCACGCGAAGCGCAACGAAGACGTCACTCCGCCTTCCGCGCCGCCTCACCATCCACCGGCCGCGGCTCGAACACACGCACCTCGCCCTTGCCCGCCTTCTTCGAGGCGTACAACGCGCGGTCCGCGTTCACGAGCAACTGATCCGCATCGATCGGTCGGCTCTGCTGCAGACTCGCGATGCCCACCGACATGCCGCACCCCGCGCAGCCGCAGTCCACGCCCCATGCCCGGGCCTGCTCGCGGAACATCGTTTGCAGGCGCGTCGCGACAGCCAGCGCCACATCGCTCGAGGTCTGCGGCATGACCAGGACGAACTCGTCCCCGCCGTAGCGGGCGGCGAAGTCCGACTGGCGGATGCAGTCCGAGATCACGTGCCCGACCAGGCGCAGCAGTTCATCGCCCATCGCGTGACCGGCCGAGTCGTTCACTTCCTTGAAGCCGTCGAGGTCGATCATCACGCACGACAGGTCCCCGCCGTAGCGCACCGCTTCGGCGAACATCTGCCCCAGGCGGTTCTCGAGTTGCCAGCGGTTGGCCAGACCCGTCAGCGGGTCCGTCCACGCCTCGGCCTCAAGCTTCGCGATGCGCTGCTCCAGCCCGGCGTTCTTCGATTTCAGTTGATTGTTCGTGGCCTTCAGTTCGCGGATCATCATCACGCGCCGCACATCCACCTCGGCCCGCGCCATCGCCCGCTCGATCACCAGCCCCAGCCGGTCCGGCGACACGCTCTCGCGATCCACCGCATCCGTCGCGCCCGATTCGATCGCGGCGTCCACCCAGTCCAGATCCTGCGCATCGCCCAGCACCACGACCGGCGCTTCGCTCGCCAGCCGATCCAGCGCCGCCTTCGCGTCCAGCACCAGCCCCTCGACCCGCTCGCGCGAGCGACCGTGGGCATCGATCAGCACCAGATCCACGCGCGTCAGCACCATCGCACTGCGCGAGCTCACGCTCTGCAGCGAGGTCGATCCGTAGCAGTGCTCCAGCGCCTCACCCAGCGCGCGGACCAACGCCGGGTCTTCCGACACCAGCGCCACGTTCGGGAACGAGATGGGGCGGGAATCTGCCAACGCTCAAACAGTCCTTTGCAAAGTCGGCCCGGGCAACGCCGATCCGCCGAATCGCGGGCACTTCTACCCACGTTTCTCTACGCACGGTCCGGGAACTCGGTTCATCCGGATTCATCGGCCCAGACCGAACGCGACCGAAGCCCGAACGCCCCCGCTCGCACCGGTTCTCGCCACTTCCGATAATTGCTGCCTTAGCGCCCAGACGCGGCGCTCAGCCGCCGCTGCGCGATCGCCAGCTCCACACCGCCGCATCGTCACGCGGCGTCACCCGCGCCTCGCCCAGCAACCGCCGGCTCAGCGCATCCATCAACAACCGCTCCTCACGCAGACGCACCAGGCGCTCCAGCTCCGCCCGCACCGACTCCAGCGAAGGCGTCCGCTCGGGGCGCACGATCTCGTCGAGCACGACTACCGCCACCTGCGCCGGCCTGTCGACCTCCATCACGATCGGCCGGCTCACCTCGCCCACGCTCATCCGCGCGATCGCCGAACGCAGCGCGTCCGGGTACGTCGGGTCCGCCGGGCTGATTGGCTCGATCACCCCGCCGCGCACCGAACTCACATCCGTGCTCACCTCCGCCGCCACACGCGAGAACGCCTCGCCCGCCAGCACGCGCTGACGAGCCCACTCGGCCTGCTCCACCGTGTCCGCCGTGATGATCCGCACGCGCATCCGCGGCTCGTACCGGATCCGGTACGCCCGCTCCACGCTCACCGGATCAACCTGCACCCGCTCCTGCACCAGCGCCCGGAGCATCGCCGTGCGCCGCAAGAGAGCCGCGTACCGCTCCGGACCAAGCCCGCGCTGGCGCCGGATCTGGTCGAGCAGGCGCTGCGCCTCATCCGCGCTGCCCGACGCGTCGTCCGCCTCCAGCGACTCGCGCAACAAGAGTTGCTCGCGCTCGACCATCGACTCGGTCAGCGCCAGCCCGCGCCGACGCATCTCCCCCTCAAGCATCATCTCGAGCGCCACCTCCTCCAGCACAATCCCGCCCGCGGCCTCCGCCAACAGCGGCCGCACCCGCTCCCAGTCCACCGCCGAGCCCGCCACCGTCGCGAACGGACCGCTGGTCGCACGCGGGCGATCGCCCGCATCGATGCCTACTCCAGTGTTCGTCCGCGCCCCCCCTTGGCCACGCGCGACGTACCGCTCGCTCGCCTCCAGCCCGGAGCCAACGCCCGAACCAGAACCGCCCGAGCACCCCGCCTGCACAACAACCGCAGCTGCCGCGAATCCCCAAAAACTCCATCGCTTGCTCATTGCCGTACGCTACCACAAGCCCCCATGACCGATCCCACCCCCCAACCCGCCGTCGACCAGCAGCGCCTCCCCGCCCTCTGCCCCTACTGCGGGCACGGCCACTCCCTCGCGCCCGGCAAGCCCCGCCCGCTCCAGTGCGAGGCCTGCAAGGGCCGCTTCGAACCGCTCTCTCGCCAAGCCACGCAGAACGCCATGGGCCCCTGGCAGATCCGCGACGCGGAACACCCCTTCCGCCCGCCCTGCTCCTACGAGACCGTCGTCCGCCTCGCCCAGCGCGGCCGCATCACCCCCACGACCATCGTGCGAGGCCCTACGACGCGCCAGTTCTGGTCCTACGCGCGCGACCCCCCCGGCGTCGCCGCTGTCCTCGGCCGGTGCCACGCCTGCCACACGCCCATCTCCACCGACGACACCACCTGCCCGAGTTGCGAAGCGATCCTCCGCCCCGAAACCGACCGCCAGCAACTCGGCCTCAGCCCCAAAGCCGTCCTCCCCGGTGAAGTCCCGCCCGAACAGATCGCCGCGCTCATCCGCCCGAAAACCCCCCAGCCCCTCCCGCGTCCGACCCAATCCGCGCCCGAAGGGCCAGCGGAACCCAAACGCCCCGATACACCATCACCGCCGCCGACCAATACCGCGCCCCCAACGCCCCACACCCCCGACACCATCCCCGACCACCCCGCATCCGCCCCGTCGCGCCGACGCACCAAGTCCCCCGGCTGGCTCATCACCCTCCTCGCCATCCAGGCCGCGGCCATCCTCGCCCTCGGCGCGCTGCTCGTCATCGAACACGACCTGTTCGCGCCGTCATCGCCGCAGTCGCAGGCCAGCAGCACGTCGAGCGACCCGAACAACCCCGTCCCCGATCCGCCCCCGCTGATCACCCCCGTGCCCGAGGACGAGACCACCTCCGCGCCGTCAGACCCCAACGACGAACCGGCACCCGGCACCGACATCGACGACCTGATGGACGACGCGATGCGCCCCTTCGCCGACCGCTACTGGGCCATCATCGAGGGCACGCGCTCAGACGACACCGAGACGCACGCGCGCGCCATCGACCAACTGCGCGACCTCCGCGCCGAAGCCGCTGCCGCATCCTCCGATGCCACCTTTCCCCTGACCGACGACCTCATCGCCCGGGCCCAGTCCCGCCTCGACCAGCTCCGCCTGCTCGAGCAGTTCGATCCGGAACGGTGATCCAGTCGTGCTTTCGAAGCGCATGAAAAACGCCCCGCAAAGCAGGGCGTAAGACTCGAACACTCAATCAGACTCGGTCATGCAACCGAGCGCTGACGACGGCTTCCGACCGCCGCCATGCCGAACAGCGCCATCGCAGCCGCGCTGGGCAGCGGGATCACTACCATCGCCATCTCGAAGTCCTCGCGGGTGAGCGTGGCCGCACTCCCGAGCGCGTTAATGTCCCAACTGGAACCGTCCCAGTCCCACCTGAACGCGTTCTGGAAGGTCGATCCTACGAAGAAGTAATTGGTGAAACTGATCGGGTCACTCGAGAGGCCAGCGAACGTAATGGTGTGGGTCTGATTTACGAAGCCCGGACCAGACACCGCGAAGATTGTTGGCGTCGCCCCAAAGTCTCCGATGGCTCCCCAACCAGCAACACTCGAGTTGGAGAACACTGGTGCTTCGAAGGTGCCACTTGAGTCATTGATCACGAAACCCATGAAGTCAACGCCGGACCAGCCGAAGTTTGAGATGCCCTGGGACCAACTGTTCCCATCAACCGGTCCTCCCACTGGAAATGTCACCGGCTCCGCCGATGTGACTGCGCTTAGCGCGAGCACGCACGCCATTCCTGCAAACACTTTCATGGTCTTCTCCTCCTGTGCCACCGCTTGGTCGGCGCGGCGACGATATAGATGCTCCCCTTCATCTCCCACGACGCGTGCGAGACCCCCTTGGACTCGCCATGTCGCCAACCGCTCAGGCAGGCAACGGCAACTGCAGTGTGGGAGAACTCACCTACTTTGCAAGGGGCGAATCAACAACCAGATACATCAGCGCAAAATCACTCCTGAGGAGTTGAGGATCCGATTGCCGATCTAAAAACTAGCCACATTCGGGGGTGTTCTACGGGTTTTTTGTCAACGACGAACACCCTCAACAAGTAGTCACCAATCTGAAAATGAACTCATCACAGGCAAGCTACCCCTTCGGCTTCGTCGCACCTCAACCTTGCCGAACGAACCCGACAGCCTGCGTCGGGCCGCGTGCGGCCCGAAGATGCTCTTCCCGCTCAACCGCGCCTCCGGCGACCCAGCCCCGCGGCCATCGCGAGCCCGACCACCGTCGCACCCGACGGCGACGGGATGATCGCGTCGAAGAACACCTGCTTCGTCAGGTTCCCATCCGCCGGCACGATCTCCCATGCGTTGCCGTCCCAGTCGAACCCGATCGCGCCCATGAAGATGTCGCCGTTGAAGAGCTGCATATCGAAGCGCAGCGGCTCCGAGGGGCTCCCGGCGAACGTCGTTGAGAACTGCATGCTCGACGTCAGCGGCCCGGACGACGCCGCGAGCACCGGCGCGTCGCCGAAGTCCCCGATCAGGCCCCACCCCGACACACTGAACCCGCTCATCAGCGGCGGGGCGAACGTCCGCCCCTCGCTGACCATCGCGATCCCGACAAAGTCGTACGCGATGCCGCCGAGGTTCCACCCCTCGGTCCAACTGCTCCCACGATCAACCGACCCGAGCGGCTCGGCAACCGGCGCGCCCATCGCCCCGCTCGCCAGCCCGAGCACGCACAGGCCACACATGTACAACGACTTCATCTCGCTCTCCTTTTCTGATGCTGTGCATCAGGTGTCATCACCGCGCACGTTTTCGTGTGCCGCATCTTCGGTCGGATCCCACAGCACATACGACGGACGTTCGTATACCAGTCCGCACTCCGGGCACTCGGCGCGGTCGCGCTGGCGTTCGTAGCCGCACTTCGGACACTTCATCGCGACCCAGCGTCGGGCTTTGCGCTCGCGTGAAACGATGTTCAACTCTGTGAGGATGACGCTCAGGGCGATCCAAAGAGGAATCGTGCCGGAGAAAAACTTTGGAAGCACGTTCCAGCGATCAGCTGGCCGGTCCGACACGACCGTCTGGAACCCAGCGTTTGCCAGTCCGGCAGTCACCACCGGTGGGCCCAGCGCATCCTCGCGCGCGGCTTCCACAAGCGTTTCTGTGATCGCGTCTTCGATGACGGGCAGTACTCGCGCTCGAAACTCCGGATGCTGCATCGACCGCCAGTCCGCGCCGAACTCCTGCTCGAAGCGGTCGATTGGCTTTACACCGCCGCTTGAGATCGCATCGTAAAAGTCGAAAATCGTACTCGTGTACTCGTACCGCAGAGTCGGACGCAAACCGAACAGATTGCGGTAGACAGAATTCACTTCAACCGTATACCAAACCGAAATCGCGATTCGCTCCCCGAGCGGACCGCTCAGCGAGTGCTCGACTTGCCACTTTGACGCGGGATCTCTGTAGTTCTCGACGAAGACACGCGCCTGGCCGGAAGTGCGGTACGAAGGGCCCTCAAGTTCCCCGATCAGATGGGAATAAGAACAGCGGCTCGCGAACACGAGGAAGGCACAGACGGGAAGCAGCAACGCCACTCTCGTGACCACTCGCAAACCACTTTGTTCACTTGCTGGCCGTGCTCTTGCAACCATCTCACCCTCCGCTTCTCGGCGTCCGGGATCAGTCTACCCGCCCATCCCCGCTCCCCAGCCCAGCAAGATACACCGCCAGTTCCCTGACGATCGCGCTGTTGGCCGGGAGGAACTCGTCCCAGGGGATCTCCTCGAGCTTGCACCAGCGGAGGTCGTCGACCTCCAGCGGTCTCGCCTCGGCCCCGGGGTCGGGTTCGATGCAGACCCAGGCGTTGAGCCGGACGCGCCCGTGCTCGTAGGTGTGCTCGACGATGGCGAGTTGGTGGGTCGCCCGGACCGTCAGGCCGACCTCCTCGCGGACCTCGCGCTCGGCGCAGTCCCTGGGGCTCTCGCCGGGCTCGACCTTGCCGCCGGGGAACTCCCAGTAGCCGGCGTAGACCGTGTCGGCCCGCCGACGGGTGATCAGGACCCGCGCAGGCCCCTCCCCGGCCCGGACCACGAGCCCCAGACCCACCTCGATGACCCGCGCGTCAGCCACTGATTCCGACATCCGAACACCACCCAAATCCGCCGAGATTCCGGGAAGTCGATTTTCCGATATGAATACAGGAATCGAAAAACGACATATTTCTAAAACAATGATTCACAAGCACTTACAACTTCTTCACCAAAGTCGTCGCCCCAGCGAGGTCGCACAAATGCCGATGACTACGCTACCCTAAGAGCACTGGTGGCGACGGGCCAATCGCCCGCAACACACAGTCTGATATGTCCCTCGGCCAACGCCGAGTTCCAGCTTTCTTCGCGGCGAAAGCCGTGGCACGCCGTCGGTCGGGGATCGGAGCCCTCGACCGACGGTTTTTTTTCTGCGCACCGCTCAAACGCGCAACAACACACGCGAACGCGCCCCGTTCATCCGCGAACGCACGCGTTCGTGCGCTGCGCGTGTGCACAACCTGTCGGTTGCGCTGCGCGCGAGCATGAATCAGAAATTCAGCACCTTGTAGCCGCTGTTCATCATGTCCGTCAGCGGCTTGCCCATCGGCTTCACCTCGATGCCGAGCGCGCGGATATTGTCGGCGATACCGTACGAGTTCGCGCAGGCGATGCACGCCTCGACGCGCACGCCGTCTTC
>CAXAVQ010000106.1:0-7875 GCA_963971985.1 uncultured bacterium | reverse complement strand
CCGCGGTGCCGGGGCGCAGCCGGTAACGCGGGTCTGCGGGGTTCCAGTCGTTGATGTTGCCCGCGAGATACACGTCGGAACCGGCGTGTGTTTCGGGGATCTGGACGAGTAGGCGGACCCGTGCCTCTGAGTCCTGATTGGCGGGCGCCAGCCCCGGGATGGACAGCACCACGAGCGAGGCAACCACGACGAGGAATGGCGTTTTCATGGCCCCATCCTACGGTGCGAGCGCGCAAAAAGGCCCCGGTCCGACCGGGGCCGCGTAGTCGGCGACGTTCCAGGGATCAGCTCGTCGCGTCCGCGAAGCGCTTGGCGACGGTTCCCCAGTCAACGACGTTCCAGAAGGCGTCGATGTAATCGGGGCGACGGTTCTGGTAGTTCAGGTAGTACGCGTGCTCCCAGACGTCGAGGCCGAGGATCGGCTTGTGGTCGGAGCCCTGGCCGCCCATGGAGGTCGGCATCATCGGGTTGTCCTGATTGGCGGTCGAGACGATGTGGAGTTTGCCGCCGGGCTGAACGCAGAGCCACGCCCAACCGGAACCGAAGCGACCGGCCGCGGAGTCGGCGAACTGCTTTTTCATCTCGTCGAAACTGCCGAAGGCGTCATCGATGGCCTTGGCGAGGTCGCCGCTCGGTTTGCCCCCGCCCTTGGGGCTCATGCTCGGCCAGAACATCGAGTGGTTGAGGTGCCCGCCGCCGTTGTTGCGCACGGCGGTCTGCTTGTCGGTAGGCAGTTTGTCGAGGTTGCGGACAAGCTCCTCGATCGGTTTGTCGGCCCACTCGGTGCCTTTCACCGCATCGTTGAGCTTGGTGACGTAGCCGTTGTGGTGCTTGCCATGGTGGATTTCCATGGTCTTGGCATCGATGTGCGGCTCAAGGGCATCCTTGGGGTACGGGAGATCGGGGAGGGAAAATGCCATATTCCTATTCCTTTGCATGATTTTGGGTGGTTTCTGATAGCCCACGATAGACCTCGAAATGACCCGTGTCGCCTGCCAGATCGCGTTCTTTCCGGACGGGATGTCCGATTGAGTGATTTCTGGCGAAGATGCGTGCAAATGCTCGGGCGACAGCCATTTCCGGGTTGTGTACGGATAGGGAGTTTTTTAGAATGATTCTAGTTTTCAGCGAACCTCCCCGGGTACTCAGCCATATCACCTTTCGGTGACTCGATTTCCTCTTTTCTCCGCCCAAGCCCCAAATCCTTGATCGCTGAAAACAACACACGGAATTCTCGGAATGAGCAGGTATTCATCGGGCGTTCACCGGTGCCTGACTTCGGGATGCGATTTTCAGGGGGTGTTGAAACTATGTGTTTCGACACGGCGAACTCTCTCTTGAACTTCCGGGCACTGGAGCGTGCCTGAGACTTGAACCCAGGACGGACCCAATCATGAGCCACGCGACCTCTCGCACGCCACTCTCGAATCTCCAGCGCCGTCGCGGCGTAAACGTTGGTACGGACCGCTCTGGCGGCACCCCGAGCCGCGGCCTCCGGGCGTTGAATGAGCATGATCGTCGCCTGATCTCGGAAATCCTCGCCAACGAGCAGGACTACATCGATTCGGAAGAGTTCCGGAAGCCGGACGCCGAGAAAGCGATCTATGAAGAAGCCCCGGACATCCGCAAGCCGGATGCCTCGTGGTACAGCCCGGTCATGAACGACCTCGGCATCACGAAGACTCGCCTGCCTCGCACCAGCGATCAGGTCATCCTGACCGGCGCCGAAGAGCGGGTGATCTTCCTGCAATACAACTACGCCCGTTTCCGCGTCGCTGAAATGCGTGACGAGATCCTCGCCTCCCCGGATCGCACACCGACCGACGAGCAGGCTCAGGAGCTGCTCCGCTGGTACCGCAAGTCCCGGGTTCTGCGAGAGCAGATCGCCGAGACCAACCTCGCGCTCGTTCTGGCGATGGCCAAGCGGACTCGGATGAGCGAAGTGGACTTCGCCGACTTGGTCAGCGAGGGCAACATGGCCCTGCTCCGCGCGGTTGACAAGTTCGATGCGGGTCGCGGCTTCAAGTTCTCGACCTACGCCTGCCGCGCGATCATCAAGGCGTTCAGCCGCCAGGGCATGAAGCTCAGCAAGTACCGCCAGCGCTTCCCCACCGACTTCGATCCGAAGCTCGAGCGTTCGAACTTTGTCGAGTCAAAGCGGGAAGAGTTCCTCTCGGATTCGGCTTCGGAAGTGAAGCGGATCGTTGTGGAGAACCGCGCCGATCTCTCGGACATCGAAAAGACCGTCATCGAGCACCGCTTCCGTCTGGAAGACGAGTTCGCCTCGCACAGCAAGCCGATGACGCTTGAGCAGGTCGGCCAGATCATCGGCGTGACCAAGGAGCGGGTCCGCCAGATCCAGAACAAGGCGCTCGAGAAGATCCGCATCGAGCTCGAGGAGTCGTTCATCGAGGGCAAGCCGCGTCAGGGCATGTCCCGAGCGGAAGCCGCGCTGAACTGATCGGACAACGAGTTTGTGCTCACTCCAGCCCCGCTCTTACGCGGGGCTTTTTCGTGTCAGCGCGACCGCATTGGCGAGCACCTCGACCGAGAGCCCGTCCCCGAGTTCGAACGTTCGTGGTTCGGTGCTGGCGTCGTGAACCGACGATGCGATGTTCAGGAGCGACCGGCTGTCCAAGCGATCGAGCCCCCGCCGATCGAATCGATCCTCTACGACGAGACGCAGCAATTCACCGATTTCGATCGGCTGGAGCGATCTGAGTTCGGATCGGGGCCACGATCGCTGGTGGCGACCAGCGTCTGAGCCGCACCGACTGTCGAACTCCTGGACTCGAGCGCGAAGGATGATCGCGAGCTGGCGGAACAGTTCCGCGCTTCGGGACACCCGTGCGGCGACTCCGGGCTGCATCTGCTCAAGCATCGGAGCGACCTCGTGACGCACGCGGTTGCGCGTGTACCGAATGTCGGCGTTGGTGCCGTCCTCCGCCCACTCGAGCCCGCCCTCGCCCGGCGGGTGAACGCCGGCGTCGCGGCAGAGTTCCTCGGCCTCCCGACGCGTGATGTCGAGCATCGGACGGAGCAGGGAAACCGGAGGCGTGAGATCGTCGATCGATCGCGATGCGGGCACGCCGGCCATGCCCTGCGGCCCGGCGCCCCGGAGCAGGGCGAGGAGCACGGTTTCCAACTGGTCGTCGGCGTGGTGGCCGCTGGCGATGAATCGGATGGCTCGGCGGCGTGCCTCTTTCGCCAGCGCGGCGTACCGATGCCGGCGCATGTCGGCCTCGGTCGGCGATGGGCCGTCGGCTGAGACACAATCCAATGCGATGAACTCGGCGCCGAGCGATGCGGCCAGGTCCTCGACCGCCCCCTGATCGCGGTCTACATCAGGCACCGGACGGGCTCCGTGTCGGGCGAACGCGAGGGTGAGGCGTGTCCCGGTGCACGCCAGAGCCAAACTCAGGGCGGTGGAGTCCGCCCCGCCGCTGCAGGCGACCAGTGTCGGCTCTCCTGCTGTGTCACCGTCGCAAGCGGCGATCAAATGACGCCACGTGGCGATAATCCGTCGAGCGACGGGGTGGCGTCGGTTGAGACGGAGGTGGTCTGGAGATGGGTCGCGAGAGGAGGTCACGGCGGCATCATCGCCTGCTCAGGTCTGTGACGCGACCGCGATGCAGTGCCTGGGCTCGCCTTGTATGCTGCCCTCGGCAGAATTGCCGATGATCTGGACGGCTCACAGGAGGTGGGCCCGAAGCGGAGGATTCGCGGATGCTATCGAGGTGCATGGATGTACCGGTGCTCGTCCTCAACTCGGCGGGCCTCCCCCCGGAATCAACGGGCGGGTTCTTCGACTCCATGTCGTCGACGGAGAACTGGCTGCCCGGAGCGCTCGGGGCTCTCGGGATCCTCCTCATCACGACCACCCTGCTCCGGCGGTGGGTGAAGAAGTCGCGGGCGTCTCGCGCACGTGATCCTCGCGAAAGCCTCCGAGACCAGCGGGAGACCCTGCAGAACCGGGCCGAGCGCGATTCCCTCGAGAAACTCATGGTCGAGGTTCAGGAACTCACGCGCATCTGTGCCGCCCAGATCGAGAACCGGGCGACCAAACTCGAGCACCTGATCGAACTCGCGGACCAGCGGCTGGCGGACCTTGAGCGGGCCACGGCCCGACGCCCGTCGGTGTCACAGCCGGCCCCCGATCGTGATCGCGAAGTGGAATCCCGACCCGCCACCGTTCGTTCGAATCGATCCAGAGACTGGTCGGCGGAGGGGGACGAAGAGTCCGTCTCACCGGCGCAACGCCGAGACCAACTGGCCGAGCGGGTCCACGAACTCTCGGCGATGGGGCTGAAGAGCGTGGAGATCGCGCGCCAGCTGGATGAGCAGGTCGGCAAGGTCGAGTTGATCCTCGCCCTGCGCAGCGCTTCCTGAAATCGTTCGCCGATCAGTCGTTCGGCATCCACGAATCGTCGTAGTGCATGCCGGGGAGCAGCGACACCTCGGGTTCGCGCTCGATCATGCTGGCGATGGGGTACGCGCAGTAGTCGAGGCTGAATGCCCCCGCCGGGCGATGGTTGCCGGACCAGCCGATGCCGCCGAAGGGCAGCTTGCCGCTGGCACCCGCGGTGCCGGTGTTCACGTTGATGCAGCCGGCGCGGGACTCGGCGACGAAGCGATCGATCGCCTCGTCGTCCTGAGTGAAGATCGACGCGGCGAGGCCGTAGCGGGTGGTGTTCGCCTGCTCGATGGCTTCATCGAGCGATTCGAATTCGCACAGCCGGACGAGGGGGCCGAACAGTTCCACATCAGCGCCCGCATCCTCAGCGATCGAGTCGGCCAGACTGAACCGATCGACCTGCCAAACGCCCGGGGAGACGTAGTGGCCCTCGGAGGGGTGGTCGATGGCGGTCATCTCCAGAATCGGCTTTGGGTTGCCGGCGGAGGCCTGAGCGAGTTTGCTTTGGAAATCGATGGCCTGCTCGCGGGCTTCGGCGGAGATCAAGGGGCCCATGAAGACGGGCTGGTTGCGTGAGCCACCGCCGATGCCCTTGGGATCGCCGACGATCATGCTGGAGGAGATCTTGGCGAGCAGGGTCGCGAAGGGTTTGGCGATGTCCTTGTGAACGAGGATGCGCCGGGTGCAGGTGCATCGCTGGCCCGTGGTGACGAACGCGGCGCGGGCGCACTCGATGGCGGCCTGCTTCAGGTCGGCGTCGGGCATGATGACGGCGGGGTTGTTGCCGCCCATCTCGAGCGCGATGATCTTGCCGGGCTGGTCGAGGTTGGCTTCGAGGATGCGACGTCCGACCGGCCAGGAGCCGGTGAAGAGCACGCCGTCCACATCGCGGTTGGTGACCAATGCCGAGGCAACGTCGGCGCGCCCCTGCACGAGGTTGAACACACCCGCGGGTGCGCCGACCGAATCGAGGGCTTCGAGGAACAGCTCCGCGAGTGCCTGGCCAACGGCCGGGGTCTTGTCGCTGGGCTTGAACACGATCGTGTTGCCCATGAGCAGCGCCGGGACGATGTGGCCGTTGGGGAGGTGGGCCGGGAAGTTGAAGGGGCCGACGACCGCCATCACGCCGTGCGGGCGGAAGCGGCAGATGCCCTTGCGAGTCTTGGAGAGTTCGAGGTCGAAGCCGGTGACGCGACCGCGTCCGGAGTTCTTCGAGTCGTCGAGCGTGATGTCGACCTTGGCGCCGAGGAGCTTTGCTTCCGAGGTGGAGTCCCAGATGGCCTTGCCGGTTTCCGCGCAGATCAGTTCTCCGATCTCCTCGGCTCGCTCGTTGGCGAGCGCCTGGTAGGCGCGGAGCATCTCGATGCGCTTCTCTATCGGGGTGGAGGACCATTCCGGTAGCGCCTTCCGGGCGGCGGCGACGGCTTCACCCACGTGCGCCACGTCCGACCCGCCGGACCAGACAATCTGCTCCGGGTGGGCGGGGTTGGTCGAGACGATCGTGCTGTCGGAGCCGGAGTCGATGATCTCTCGCGACTCGCCGCCGATGATGTCGCCAGCGGGGCGCTTCAGGCAGGGTGACTCGATCCGGGACTTAGCTTGGCTCGATGTGCTCATGGCTGGCTCTTCGGGTGGAACGGTGCGATCAGGATCGCGTGACGCGTTTCTTGGTTGGCTTCGCGGCTTTGGACGCGGGCTTCGGCTTGCGTTTCGTTTTCTTCGTGGTCTTGCTCGCACCGGACGATGTGCGCTTGGTTTTCGGCTTCGGCGAAAGCACGAGGGGTGTGACGCCCGCGTGGTCCTCATCGACGGGGTGGAGCGCGTCCATCGCCTGCTTGGGCAGTTCGATGCCTCGCCCGTTCGCGACGAGGCGGTACGGCGTGTGCAGGGCCCGCCAGTTGCCGTCCTCGCCGTCGATGCTGACGAAACCCTCGTGGTTGCAGCGGGACTGGGCGCAGGTGCCGCTGATCTTGAGGATCTTCGTGTCCCGGATGATCGGGATGTCGTCGGTAACGGCTTCGAGGTGTGGCCCGCCGTCGAAGGGGTCGATGCGCCCGGTGTACTTGAAGCCCATGTCCTCGAGCATCTTGCGCGCGGGAATCGTGTCTGTGCCGACCTGCCCGACGAGTTTGCGGGCCTCCGGCGGGAGCAGGGAGAGGTAAATCTCCTCGCGTGGCAGCAGCGACACCATGAACTCGCGCGAGTACTGACAGAACTTGTCCGCCTCGGTGTAGGGCAGGTTGATGAAGCGTCGCCCGAGGTATTCCCAGAGGGTGTTGTGCCCGTCGGGAGTGATCGGTGCCATCATCTCGGCGAGCACCTTGTCGCCGAACTGCTCGCGGTGGACGCCCATGTAGTGAAAGCGGATAAGGCTGAGCTGCTTGCCGAGCTTGAGCGGGTGGCGGCGCGAGTTGGGGCCGAGGATCAGGCCGCCGATCTCGCTGGGTCCGGACTCGTCCATGTAGAGCTTGGCGGTGGTGTGGGTGGTACCGGTCTGAAGATCCTCGGAGAAGAACTGTTTCTTCTGGAGCATGAACGACAGGTTGGGGTGACCGGGCCCGCCCATCTTGGACACGCACATGGCACTTCCGAGGCAGTTCCTGGTCTCCATGTCCTCGAGCGCGAACATGAACAGCGGGCTGGCGCCGACGGCGGACTTGTCGCCCGCGACGGTCTTGAGTTCCTTGCCCTCCTTGGCGGCGCGGAAGCTCATGCGCGAGCGCCGGATCTTCTCCGCGATGATGTCCTTGTCCGCCGGAAGATTGATGAAGTGCACCATCTTCGCGAACTTGAAGAGCACCTCCATGTCTTCGGGTTTGCAGCGTCGGATCAGAAACATCGGGTCGCGTCCTTTGCTCGGGAGTGCACTGTGGCTTGGATCAGCTGGTGGCGTAGGGCTTGCGCATCGGGCGCGGGTCGTTCGTTGACGGTGTTTCGATCTCGGAGGCGACCTTGGCCATCGCGCGCTCGAGGACTTCGAAGACGCGCGGCCAGTGCTCGTCCTGCATGACGCCCAGCGGCGGGAGCATGCGGATGTGGAAGGGGTCGTGGCCGCAGTAGAAGAGGATCAGGCCTTCGTCGAAGCAGGCGCGGCAGAGCTTCATGATGGGACCCTTCTCGCCGCCGAAGGGGGTCATCTTCATCATGCCGCCGAAGCCCCCGCAGATGTCGTGGATGCGGTGGTGGTCGGGGAACCACTCGGGGTGCTTCTTGGCGAGCGCGTCCACATGGTCGCGGAAGAGCTTGTGGTGGTGCGCGATACGTCCCTTGGTGCCATCGGGCTTGTTGTAGTAGTCGCCGTCTCGAAGGCGGCTGAGTATCTCGATACCCGACTTGAGACCGGCCGATGATCCAAGGAAGGTGCCCGAGAGCAGGCCCGGCTGGGGGTTGTACTCCTCGGTGTACATCGCGGCGCAGACCTGGCTCATCTTGCCGACGCACGTGACGTCGACGTACTCGCC
>CAXAVQ010000105.1:0-7929 GCA_963971985.1 uncultured bacterium | reverse complement strand
TCGTTTCGCCCGGCGTGCCGCGGCCGAGGGGCTGGTCGTGATCGATGATCCGGTTTCGATCGTCCGGTGCACGAACAAGGTGTACCTTGCGGAGACGCTCACCCGTCACCGGATCGCGACGCCCAAGACCGTGACCTTCGCCAAAGAAGGCGCTGCGGGTGTTCCGGCGCTGGTCGGCCTACCCTGTGTCGTGAAGAAACCCGACAGCTCGTTCTCGGTGGGGGTCCTCAAGGCCTCGGACGAGTCGGAATTCATCGAGATTACCAGCCGCCTTTTCGAAGAAACCGATCTGCTGGTGGCGCAGGAGTTCGTGCCGACCGATTTCGACTGGCGGATCGGCGTGCTCGGCGGTGACCCGCTGTACGCCTGCCGATACTTCATGGCCTCCGGTCACTGGCAGATCGTCAAGCAGGAAGAGGGCGGTGGGATCACCGGCGGCGAGTGGCAGACGGTGCCGCTGAGCGAGACGCCCGACGGCGTGGTCCGGCTCGCGACCCGGACCGCCGAGATCATCGGAGACGGCCTCTACGGCGTCGACATCAAGGTCGTTCGTGGCAAGCCGGTGGTCATGGAGATCAACGATAACCCGAACCTCGATGCGGATGTCGAGGATCAGGTCCTCGGTCATCGTCTCTACGAACGCATCATGAACCATTTCCTCGTTCGCATGGAGGCACGCAGGTCATGACCTCGCCCGCCGAATGGTCGTATCCGCGCAAGGCGTTCTCCTGCACCGGCGTCGAACTGGAGTACATGGTCGTCGACCGCGCTTCGATGAACGTCCGCCCGATCGTCGACGAGCTGTTCAAGTCCGTGACCGGGTCGTACGACTCGGACATCCCGCCGGCGGAAGAGACACCGAACATCTCCTGGTGCAACGAGCTCGCGCTGCACGTCGTCGAAGTGAAGACCGACGAGCCGGTAGGGTCGCTCGAAGGCCTCGCGTCGCAGTTCCAGGCGAACGTCGGCCGGGTGAACGATCTGCTGTCGCCGTTCAAGGCGCAGCTGCTGCCCGGGGCGGTGCACCCCTGGATGGATCCGATGGCCGAGATGCGCCTCTGGCCCCACGAGGCGAACCCGATCTATGAGGCGTTCGACAAGATCTTCAACTGCAAGGGCCACGGCTGGGCGAACCTCCAGAGCACGCACATCAACCTGCCCTTCTCGAACGATGAGGAGTTCGGGCGCCTGCACGCCGCGATCCGGCTGGTGCTCCCGCTGATCCCGGCGCTCGCCGCCAGTTCGCCCATCCTCGACGGTCGCTGGAGCCCGATCGCCGACCAGCGCCTGGAGGTGTACCGCCGGAATTCCGTTCGGATCCCGCAGGCCGCCGGTCTGGTGATCCCCGAGCCGGTGTTCTCTCGAGCGGACTACGAGCGTCAGATATTGCGTCCTCTTTACGACGCGCTCGCGCCGCACGATCCCGAGGGCATCCTGCAGCACGAGTGGGCCAACTCGCGCGGCTGCATCGCCCGCTTCATGCGAGGCTCGATCGAGATCAGGGTGGTCGATATCCAGGAGTGCCCGGCGGCCGACCTCGCGGTGGTCGCGCTGATCACCGCCGCGGTGAAGGCCATGTACAACGAGCGATGGATCACCTACGAGGAGCAGAAGTCCTACGACGTCAAGACGCTCCACGAGGTGCTGCTCGACACGATCCGGTACGCCGAGCGAACGCGCATCATGAGCGCCCCGTTCCTGCGCGCGTTCGGGTGGTCCGGCTCGACGGGATGGGCCGGCGACATGTGGATCCGTCTCTACGACGAGCTGCTCGCCGACCACGCGGAATTCGGACCGACGCTCAAGGCGATGCTCCACAAGGGCACGCTCTCGGCGCGGATCAATCAGACGATCGGGCGTTACCCCGATCGCCCCCAACTGAAGAAGATCACCGAAGATCTGGCTTCTTGCTTAGCAGAAGGCAGGCTATATGGCTGTTGAGCCGATCGTGGTTGTCGTGACGTGCGAGCACGCGGGCAACGAAGTTCCGACCGAATGGTCGCATCTGTTCACATCCTCCGAAGCGAAGAACGCCCTCGATTCGCATCGCGGCTGGGACATCGGCGCCCTCGAGATCGCCGGGGATCTCGCCAGGCGCCTGTGCGCTCCGCTGATGGCGTGGCAGGTCACTCGGCTGCTGGTTGAGCCCAACCGATCGCGTGACGCGCCGGACCTGTTCTCAAGTTACTCGCGTGGGCTGAGTGACACCGATAAGCAGGCGATTGTCGAACGCTACTACAGACCGTACCGGATGAGCGTCGAGCAACTCATCACCTCGCTCATCGCGACCGGGCATCGCGTGGTTCATCTGAGCGTCCACTCCTGCACCGACGAGTTGCACGGCGTGACCCGCGCTTTGGAGGTCGGCCTGCTCTTCGATCCGGCGCGGCGTTTCGAAGTGGAGTTCGTCGAGGCGGTGCGGAATTGGTTCCTGGAGAACGCGTCGCAGTACCGTGTGCGCTTCAACGAGCCGTACCTCGGCACCGACGACGGTCTCACGTCGTTCCTGCGCACCTGTTTCCCCGAGCGGGCGTACGCGGGCATCGAACTTGAGTACCGCCAGGGCGCCATCGCCGATAGGACAGCGGCGGCGGCCCTCTCTCAAGCCACCGCCGCTGCGGTTGATCGGTCGTGCCGACTCGTCGAGCCGGTGTGAGATCTCAGGGGCAGTCGGTCCCGAACGCGCCGAGAACGGTGTTCAGATCCGCGAGATCGACAACGCCGTCGCGGTTCGTATCGCCATCGGTGTTGCTCTGGCCGAAGTTCGCCAGCACCAGGTTCAGGTCGGAGATACCGGTCGCGCCGTCGAAGTCGACGTCGCCGGGGCAACCCTTCGGACCGATCTCGCCGTTGAAGTAGCGCAGCGACTCCTCGAACGATCCGACGCCGGCTTCGGCGCCGAGGATGCGTCCGGGGAAGTCGTCGATCGCAGGGTGGATGCCGCCGTAGATGCGAGACAGGCCGGCTTCGTCGGCGGCGTCGTAGTACGTCGCCCAGGTCAGCGGGACGTCCTGGTTCGGCCCGAACTCGAAGCCAAGGTCAAAGCCGTCCGGGCCGGTCGAAGCGAGGAACTCGCCGTAGCCGCCGGGGAAGTACTCGTCGCCGGTGATCAGCGTCAGCACCTCGGCCGATGCTCGGCTGAAACCGCTGTGCCCGGAGGTGTATCCGGCGAAGGGCGGCGTGACGAAGTCGAATTGCTGGTACGGAAGCCACTCGACGGCGCGGATCCAGTCGCACCCTGCGAACTCCGTTTCCGGGTTCTCGGGGTGACCCTTCCACGCGAAAATCGTGATCTCGCCGATGTGATCGGCGAGGTGATCATGACGCTCACCCGGCGCGGCGGACTCGGCGGTGATCACTTCCACGAGACCAGCTTCGAGCGGAAGCCCGTTGGGGTCGTACGCTGGGCCGTCCGGATCGGACGACTGGCCGAGCTCGGCCATCTTGCGGATGAGTGTGATGGGTCGCACGAAGTCGTAGAGGGCTTTCGCTTCCCAGGTCGCGATCGCGGCGTCGTGGATCGAACCGTTCAGCGACAGGTACAGCTTCACGTCCCACTCGAGATCGCTGACGATCGGTCCGCTGCCACCGATGCGCTTCTCCAGATCCGGGTGGTCGCTCGCGGCGCTCGCGATCTCGTTCCAGTGCCCGGGTGGCGTGGTCGAGCGCGGGCCGTCGGCCCAGAACTCCGCGAGCACGCGACCCCAGTCACCGCGGAGGACCATCACGTCCGGGTACGGCTGCCCGGTCGCCGGGTTCACATCGTGCCCGTCGCCGTCCTGGGTACCGAGCGTGTTGTCACCGACGACCGCCGGGGAGATGTTGATCTGAACGCCGTCGGAAGGGTCGAGGTGGCTGCTCCAGCGGATCAGTTGCATGACGTCTTCGCGCACGACCTCGTCGCCGACGCCGCCGAGCTGCGGGGGCATGCCGGGATCGAGGTACAGCGCGTTGCTGTCCGGGCGGGTCATCGCGAAAGGCGTGACGCCGCCCCAGTGCGGCGTCAGGAACTTCTGAGCCGTTGACGAGCCGGGGACGATCAGCGGCTGCCAGCGGTTTACATCGTTGAGCGCACCGGCCCCCTCATTCTCGACGACCATCGGATCGTTCACCGGCGCGTAGCCGCTGGTATCGACGAAGCCGTTGGCCTCGTTCGAGCCGTCGGACGACGCCTGCGCAAGGATCGACGCGGCGATCCGGTTGCCGACGGCGGCGGGTGATCCACCGACGGTGGACGTGTTGTTGGCGTCGTACCCGAGGAGGTTCATCAGGTCCTCGAACGCCGCGAGCGAATCGACAGCACCCGGCGAGTTGGCGAAGCGGGCGACGAGCACCCGGTACGCCGCGAAACTGATCGCCTCGTTCCGAGCCGCCTCGATATCGACGGCGCTGGCCTGCTCGCTGCGGAACACTGCGTTCGCGCCGGCGTCGTAGGCCGCCCACGCGTCGTACATCGCGGCGGAGACGTGGTAGAGGTTGCGCGAGTGCACCGGCGGGCGGGGCGTGTCGCGCCGGATCGCGTTGAGCAGTTCCTCGTTCCAGAGGCGCGCGACCGACTCCGAGCCGTCACGGTCGGTCCGGGTCGTGATCGGACGCACCGCTGGCGGGAGTTGCACGCCGTCAGAATCCTTCGGACGCGGGGCATCGGCAAAGACGCCGGCGGCGATGGTCGTTCCGGCGCAGAAACTGATCACACTCATTCGGACAATGGCTCGGCTCATCGGGTCAACTTTCTCATGTCTGATATGGAACGGGTAGAGCGGTTCGGCGCGAAGCGCGAAACGACCGATTGCAAGGTACCCCGGATCCGGCGATACGCGAGCGACTCCGCGCACCGACGACCCGGAAACACCGATCGTACCGCGCAATCGCTACAGACCGAACCGAGGCGGGCGTCCGATTTGCTACGGCTCGACCCAGTTTGACACGGAAAGTTCACCTCTTTCGTTCCATTCGAAACGCGCCCGCCTATGCCCGCTGTGCTTGAGCAGCAGCCAGTCCATCTCCTGCACCTGCGACTCAATCACAGCGAAGTGCGCCCGACCCTCCTCGCTCCGATCTTTGCCCGGCTCGCCCTCGATGAGATCAACGGGCAGGTTCGGCGAGGGATCCGCGCTCGGGGTGCCCGGCGTGTGCGGCGCGAGATAACAGCGCCGGCTCATCAGCGCGGTCCGCTCCCACGCCTCTTCAAAGATTGGCCCGTCGAGATGAACGCGCGCCTGCGCTTTCAGACGCAACTGCGTGCGCGACTTCACATCGTACAAGTGCCACGCCACGATCGGCTGGCGCTCGATCTCCGTGATCTTCCCCGCACGCCGATCCGAATGGCAGCGAAGAGTGAGCCTGTCCGGATCGGCATGACGGAGCACCACCGTCCGTGCTCGCGGCGTGCCGTCGGTCGCGCTGACCGTGCACAGCGTGGGCGTGCGAAACGCGTGGCGACGGTCCGCGACCGCCCGCCGGAGCATCGTCCACGCCAGCCCCGGTATCTCTGCCAGTTCCGGATTCGGTTGGAAGGCTTGATTCTGCTCCGATGTCGGGCTTTCGTTCATAGGGAACGCTAGCCCGCCACGGAGTATTCGTCGCTCACCCGGAACATCAAACAGAGCCTGGCCGTTCAATTCCTACGAAACCAACCGCCACGGATTGCCAACGAGGTGGTACAACCCTCGGCGATACTCCCCGTCGCCCGAAGGAGACACTCCATGACCAGAATCTTCACCAGTCTTTCCCTGCTCATCGCCGGATCGTTCTCGCTTCTCGCGATCGCCGGCTGCCAGACCTCCGCGCCGGCGGATTACGGGCGCACCACCACGGTCCCGACCGATCAGCGTCAGTCCTACGAGCGAGGTCTCGCCTCCAAGGACCTGACCGCCGCGACCGATGATATGGTCCGCTCGATCGCCGCCAAGCCCGAGATCCGCGACAGCCCGTATCGCGTGCAGATCGTGATGGCCGACGTGGTGAACAACACGTCGATGCCCGCGCGGAACTTCGATATCTACCTTGCACGGATCCGCGCCCTGCTCAACCAGACCGACTCGCGCTACAACATCGGCTTCGTCACCGAGAAGGCGCGCATCGAGCAGCTGCGCCGTTCGGAAGGGCTCGACCCCGTCGGCGGCTCGTCGTTTGCCTCCAAAGCCGACTACGCGCTGCAGGGCGAGTTCTATGACCTGCCCAACCAGGGCTCGAACTACTACCTGCTGACCTTCCAGATCGTCGATCTCAACGACGCCGAGATCTACTGGGAGAACTCGTACGAAGTGAAGTTCGACTGAGCGGCGCGGGGTGTTCATCATGCACACGCTCTCTCGGATCCTTGCGCTCGTCGGACTGTCGATCGCGCTGGGCGGCTGCGCGTCGCCCCGCATCGACACCACGCGCCTCACCTCGACCGACATCGTCAAGATGACCGACGAGATGACCGCATCGCTCGCCGGCGACGAAGTGATCGGCGAGCGCACCGAGAACAGCGACGAGTGGGTCGTCTCGATCGACCGCGTCCGGAACCTCAGCGAGCACCCGATCCCGATGCGCGAGCGCTGGGCGACCATGGCTCGGCTGAGATCCCGGCTGGCCCAGACCGATTTCGCCCGCGATCGCAGCATCGTCTGGGTGCTCCCGCCAGACCTCTGGCAGCAGTACGACGCCGAGACCTACACCTCCGGCACGCGTCGCCTGCCGACCCATTCGCTCCACGCCACCTTCTATTCCGACACCATCAGTTCGCTCGACATGCGCAGCGATTCCTACCTCTGCGCCTTCACGCTGACCGACCTCTCGACCGGGCTGGTCATCTGGGAAGACAGCTTCGAAGTGAAGTACACGCAGCGATCGGACGCGTTCAACTGATCCATGAAACGGTCCTCTGACATCCCGCGCCGGTTGCACCGAGCCGTCTCGCTGGCCAGCGCGAGCGGTCTGACGATCCTCGCGGGGTGCGCCTCGTCCTCCGCGGATCCGACGCGCAGCGCCGCGACGGCGTTCTACGCCGGCAACTACGCCGACGCACGCGAAACCCTCCGCGCCACGGCGTACCGCGAGCCGCCCACGGAAAACACGGTGCTGGCCTCGTCGGCCCTCGGCTTCGCGTCCCTCGCCGCGGGGTCCACCTACGAAGCCAACAAGGCCTTGCTCCGAGCGTACGACTTCCTCGAGTCCGGTGCGGTCAACGACGAGGGGCGCGTCTTCGCGGCCACCGTGTTCACCGACTCCGCACTCGTCTACAAGGGCGAGCCCTTCGAACAGGCGCTGGCCTACCACGCCCTCGCCGTCAGCGCAGCGCTCGAAGGCGACTGGGAGACCGTGCGCATCGCCTCGCGCGGCGCAACGCGCAAGCTCCGCGACTACGACGAGGCGCGCACCGAGGAGCACTCCACTCCGGAGCAGATCGCCCGACGCGCCGCCGACCGGGGCGATGAGTACCTCGAAAGCGAAGGACAGCTCGTCGACACCGACTTCGCCGCGGCGTACCTGCTCGAAGCCATCGCCGACCGCGCCATCGGCATCCGTTCCAACGCCATCGAACTCGCGATCGGCGCAGACCCGTCCGTCGAGCCGCTCGCCAGGCGCATCGAGCGCGGCGAGTACAACACCGTCGTCATCGCCCACACCGGGCGCGGGCCGGTCAAGCAGAACATCGGTCGCGACAACGTCAGCACGCTCTGGGGCACACGCGCGAACCCCGTGCCCGGCGGGCTTACGCTCGCCTACAACGGTCAGCAGGTCGCCGGACCGGTCGCGCCGGTCGTCGATGTGAACGACATGAGCCGCGACCACCGCTGGATCAACCTGCAGTCGATCCGCGAACTCAAATCCATTCTCGGCGACGGGCTCATCATCGCCGGCACGATCGTCTCCGGCATCGACTCCGATTCCGACACGAACCTGCTCGTCGGCCTCGGTCTCATCGGCGTGGGTCTGCTG
>CAXAVQ010000104.1:0-7941 GCA_963971985.1 uncultured bacterium | reverse complement strand
CGACGACAACTCGGGCATACGGATCTGCGCCGGAGCCGGGCCGTGACGCCCGAACAGCGCCACCGGACGAGGGATCCACGCGTGCCAGAGCAGCCAAAACACCGCCAGCGCCAGCAGCACGCCCGGAGCAACCCGTCGCAGCAGCAGCAGTTCGAACGCGCTGCGCTGGCGCACCGCGAAGGTCTTCGGCTTGCCTGGATCGAACGTCTGCCCGCATTCCGGGCATGCGTAGCCGTGCGATGTCGCCTGAATGCCCCCCAGATCATGGTGGCATTTCCGGCAGAACATCGGTGTCGGCTCGTCCGAAACGTCTTCGAGTGGGCTTTCCGGATCCTTTTCCACGCCCCAGATCGTACGCGAGCGTTCAGCACTCACGACGCAAAAACCGCGAAATCGCTCCCCTCCCCGCCATGCACTTCGACCTCATCGACACGGTTCTGGAGCAGTCCGAAGACCGGATCGTCGCCCTCAAGGCCGTGACGAACGCCGAGGAGTACCTGCAGGACCACTTCCCGACCTTCCCGGTCCTTCCCGGCGTGATGATGATCGAGGCCTGCACCCAGGCCGCCCGTCGGCTCGCCGAGGCCGGAACCACGGGCCGCTACACCCTCTGCCAGGTCAAGGCCCTGAAGTACGGCATGTTCGTGGCCCCCGGCGACACCATGCGCGTCGAGGTCAGCCTCTTCAAGCGCAACGACGACGACTCGATCGATTTCAAGGCCAGCGCCACGGTCCACAAGCCCGGCGAAGCCCACGGCGAGGGAACAAACTGCGTTTCCGGGCGGTTGACGCTGCGTCCGGTCCGCCCCGGCAAAGCGCCCTCAGCCGCTCCGACTGCGTGACGAACGCACCGAAACCGCGCATAATGGGACCTTCCGGAACGACCGGGCTTCATCTATAGCAACACGGGGATTCCCGCCCGACGCGAGCGCGGGCCGATCGCCCTGCCCTTCAGCGAGCACCTGCAGCATGACGCGTGACGAAATCTTCGAGAAAGTTCAGGAAGTCCTGGTCGATGCCCTCGGCGTAGATGACGACGAGGTCACCCCGGACGCCAAACTGACCACCGACCTCGGCGCCGAGTCCATCGACTTCTTGGACATCTCGTTCAAGCTCGAGCAGGAGTTCGGCTTCAAGATCGCCCAGGGCGAGCTCTTCCCCGACGGTGCCGCCCAGAACCCGGAGTTCGTGCAGGACGGCAAGATCACCGACAAAGGCCTCGCCGAGATGAAGGCGAAGATGCCCCACGCCGACTTCTCGGAGTTCGAGAAGGACCCGCAGCTCGCCAAGGTCGGCCAGGTCTTCACCGTCGATGTGCTCGTGAACTTCGTCGATCGCAAACTGAACCAGACCGCCAACGCCTGAGCCGGCGGACGTTCTGAGGAGCCCCGCCCATGCGCTGGATGTGGATCGACCGCATCGTCGAACTCGTCCCGCGCGAGCGGATGGTGGCGATCAAGAACATCTCGCTCGCCGAAGAGCACCTGCACGACCATTTCAGCGCCGACGCCGAGCGGGGCCTCCCCGCCCTGCCGGTCATGCCGTTCTCGCTGATCATCGAGGGCATGGCCCAGACCGCCGGCGTGCTCGTCGGGCACGCCAACGCCTTCCGCGAGAAGGTCATCCTCGCCAAGGTCTCCAAGGCGCAGATCGATTTCGACCCCGTCCCCGGCCAGACGCTGCGCTACACCGCGACCATCGACCGCCTCGACGAGTCCGGCGCCGCCACGCTCGGCGCCATCGAGGTCATCGACCACGCCACCGGCTCGGTGTCCGAAATCGGCGCGATCGACCTGATGTTCAGCCACATCGATCGCAACCGCTCCGGCCTGCCGTTCCCCAAGCACAACTTCGTGTTCGGCGACGGGTTCAAGACCCTCATCCGCACCAGCGGCTTCGACATCCCCGGCGAGTGAGCGAAAGTCCGATCAGCGGAACGGGTTCAGCAGCGCGCTGCCCAAGTGCCCCGCCACATCAAACAGCCCGTGCTCCGGGCCGTAGCGCACCAGCTCGTGCACGCCCACCGCGACCGGCACCAGACTGATGATCACCGCCCACGTGCCCAGCCGCTTCGCCGTTGCGATACGGTGCCGACCGATGTACTCGCAGATGAGCAGCACCGTGTACACCGTCGCGAACTTGAACAGCAGCATCCCCAGCAGGCCGTAGTGATTGATCACGCCGGCGGCGACCGCGTTCACTTCGATACCACCCAGCGTCAGGATGATCGCGGTCAACAGGGTGTCCGCGGCGGCAGCGGTGATGTACCAGCCGTAGGTCTGGGGAAACAGAACGGGCTGTTTGAGCGTGGCCCTCATACCTTCTTATTGGGCCGAAATCAGGTTTCGGATGCAAGAACTTCTTCTGAAACTCTCGTAAAGAGTGCGTGGAGCCCGCTTAACGACTCCGAATCGCCGGTCCACAGCACGCTCTGGGCGATCGCCTGACGCACGAACACGCTCACCCCATCGATGGTGCGTAGGCCCTTTTCCTCCGCCTGCGCGAGCAAAGGCGTGCGCCGCGGCGCGTACACCGTGTCCAGGACGACCGCGTCCTCCGGCGTTTTCAGTCGCTCGAAATCCAAGGGTGACTCCCCTTCCGCGCCGCCCCCGGACATGCCGATCGAGGTGCCGTTGATCCACGCCTTCGCCTCCAACCCGTGACGCTCGTCCCATTCGGCGACCTCGATCGAACCCGGCGCATCCGACAGTTTCTCGCGCAGCTCGTCACGCAGGCGCTCGGCTCGCTCGGTCGTGCGATTGCACACCGTCACGCGCGCCCCCTCCTCAAGCAGCGCCGCGCACGCCCCGCGTGCCACACCCCCAGCCCCGAGCACCACGACCGGGACACCGGCCAGCCCGTCCGCCAGTTCTGAAGACAGCACCTCGCGCAGCAGCGACTTCAGCGCGAGCGCATCGGTGTTGTCGACGAAGCGCGTGCCGTCGTCGCGCACCGCCAGCGTGTTCGCCGCTCCCGCGCCGAACGCCACCGGCGAGATCTCCCACTTCTCACCAGCCGCCGCCTGCTCGATCGCCAAGCGCAGCAGGTTCTCCTTGTGCGGGATCGTTACGCTCGCGCCGCGGAAGTCCAGCGGCTCGTAGGCAAGCAGGCTCAGCAGTGTCGCCTTGAACGGCTCCCAGCCCGCATCGATCCGCAGCGGCAGGTACACGCCGTCGTGACCGACCGACTCGAACCCCGCGTTGTGCACATCCGGCGAGATCGAGTGCGCGACCGGGTCGCCGATCACGGCGTAGACCTTCGTGCTCTCTGTGATCGAATCGAAGCGGTACCGGCCGCGCAGCTCGGCGATGGTCGGCTGCCCCGGCGCGGTCCCACCCTGCTCGGTCAGCGCCGCGAAGGTCAGGAAGCCCCCGAACTTCGGCGCGAGCACGCGGCTCATGAGCCCGTGCTCGCCCATGCCCAGCACGATCGTCGGGCGATCGCGCTCGCGCAGGATGTCGAAGATCTCCAGGTTGTCGCGGATCGACCGGGCCCGGAAGGCCAGCTTGATGACCTTCGACGCCTCGTGCAATCGCATGGACGCCAGCAGCGCGAACAGGTTCGACGGGCGCGAGTGGAAGTCGTGCGACGACAGGATCAGCCCGGTCGAGACGTCGCGCACCTGCTTGTCGTGCTGGATCGCCAGATTGATCTTCTGGCGCAGGTTCGCCGACCGCTCGTACGCCGCGGCCTCGAAATCGATGTACTTCGGCGGGTGCGCGGCGGTCCCCAGCGCCTCGATCAGCGAGACCCGGGCCGAGTCGTCGCCGTCGTACTCGCCACCCTCGTCCGCGCTGCGACAGGTGACGATGCACGGCAGCGGCGATTCCGCCACCAGCCGCAGCACCGCTTCCTGCCCCTCATCGTCGCCCTCGCCGTTGAACAGCCGGTCGATGCGGTACTCAACCAGATCCGCCCCCGACGCCCGCGCCTGCGCGGCGTCGCGCAGCGCCAGAGCCGGCTCATCCACCATGATCGGGCAACACAGAAGGGTCTTGGGCATGCGAGGAGTCTAGCGACCTGCGAGGCATTCTCCCGGGTGGCATGGCCGCCCTCCGCAGGCGGCTATGCGAAACCTGCCATCAGCGTCATCTTCTGGTCCTTCTCCCCTCGCGGGAGAAGGTGGTCTTGTGCGGATTCAGCACAAGACCGGATGAGGGGGCGGTCCGAAGCTTCCGACCAAATCAATGTCGCTGTGATGAGAGCCCAATCGCGCAAGCGATGGGTCACAAGCATCCGACAACCCAATGCCTCTTACCAAACCCTCGCACCTCCGGTGCGAACCCCTCACCCCAGCCCTCTCCCGCAAGGGGAGAGGGGGCCAGAACTTTCCGACCATTCGGACTTGCCTGTGGATAACCACAAAAATCTCGCGCGCATGTACCACGCCTGCGCACAACCTTGCGGACATCGCCCGATTCCCGCGAAATTGCTCTTGGAGCCCTCGCCTCCCCGAGGCACACTCGGGCCATGCACACCACACCCAACACCGACGCCCCGAACCAAGCCCTCCTCACCCAGCTCCGCGAAGCCCAGGCCGAGTCACGCCTCGTCATGGAGCGCGTCCAGACCAAGGCGCTCGAGACCCTCGAATCGCTGATGGACGAGCCCGAACCGACGGGCGACCCGAAGCGGGACGCGTTCATCGCACGCGAGCGCAACCGACGACGGATGGCCGCGACACAGGCCCTGACGCACATCCGATCCGTCCAGCGCGAAGAGCGCAACGCCGCCAAGGCGGAGAAACAGAAATCAACCCCAACCGCCGCTCGACCGGTGCCACTGGCGGCTCGCCCGCCAGTGCAGGGCCACGAGAACCAAAGCAGCGCCGAGACCCCGCCACCAACCGACGCATCACCACCCGAGTTCACCACCCTCGACCTTCAACGCGATTGGCTGCTTGAGCGACGGGAGGCGATGGCGAAGGCCCGGGCAAAGCAGAAGTCGAAGAAGCGTCGAAAACGATGACGCCATTCCAAGGGTGCCATAGTCGGAGCCCGACTCCGTCGGGCGCAGGCCGTGCTGAGTCGCGGAGTTTACGCGGGATCAAGCTGGGCCCAAGCCACGATGATGTGCTCCCCTCTAAAGAGGCAATCGAAGCCACCACCTTCGTCTTTCGGGATCAGCACATACACATAGCACGGGAAGCGGGCGGCAGGCGGAAACTCCTGCCCCTCTAATCGAGATGCGAGATAGAAGCGGGAACGATCAAACGGCTCACCGAACTCTTGCATGTTCACCGGTGGATCGAGATCACACTCCATATAGACAATGCCATGGGGTGACGATCTGACATCCCGAACGCGGCAGGAACGCGACTGACTAAATCTCCTTGATTCGTCAGATGAAAGGATAAAGTCCATCGAATCGTCCATCAGTCATCCTCGCGCTGCTCGGTGCGAAGCTCTCGCAAGCATTCGGCTGCTCGACATCGAACTTGAGCCCATCGCCTATCAGTCCCTACAGCCTCTGGTGTCCATAGTTCATTGTCTTCTGGAAGAAGCATCTCATCGAGTGTTGCATCGAGCATCGCCACCGCTCGATGCTCGCCCGCACTCAACTCGCCCAGTTTCAACATGTGGTCCCGAGCACAAGCAATGTCATCAAACTCCAGCACCAATTCGTCCACCGCTGGCAAGAAACCCAGTCGTTCCAGGTGAGCCAGTTGGAATGCTGCCTCTGACGCGAGGAGTTTCACCGAGTCAAGCAGAAGCTGTCGTCTCGAAGTCGTCACACCCGCGCCCCGCTCCCAGCCACAAACCCGCTCGCCCAGGCCCACTGGAAATTGAAACCGCCGATACGTCCATCCACATCACAGATCTCGCCGATGAGGTGCAGCCCGGGTTGGACGCGGCTTTCCATGGTTTTCAGGTCGATCTCGTCGAGCGGCACGCCGCCGGCGGTGACTTCGGCGTAGGTGAAGCCGCGGTCGCCGGTGACGGGCAGGGGCATGTCGGTCAGCACGCGGACGAGCTCGCGGCGTTGGTCGCGCGTGAGCGTGGAGGCGGGCGCGTTCGCGTCGACCTTGGCCTGATCGCACAGCATGCGCACGAGGCGCTCGGGGAACTGGCGCTCCTGCTTGAGCCAGTTGTAGATGCTGCGCTTGCCGAGCGAGAGCAGCAGCTTATCGACCGACTCGAAGGATTCGCCGGGCAGCCAGTTGATGACCAGCGCGGTATCCGGGTCGTGGTGCCGGGCATCGAAGAAGTAGCGGCTGATGTCGAGCGCGCCGGGGCCGCTGAGGCCGAAGTGGGTGAGCAGGGTGGAGTTGGTGAACTCCTTGAGCTTCTTGCCGGTGCCGGAGCGGACTTCGAGCGTGGCGACGGAGGCGATGCCGCTGAGTTCGGTGAGGTGGCTCGCCTGATCGCCCAGCAGGATCGGCACGAGGGAGGGGAACACCCGGTCGGTGACGCTGTGGCCCATGGCTTTGGCGAAGGCGTAGCCCGCGCCGTCGGACCCCGTGCGCGGCAGGGCCTTGCCGCCGGTGGCGAGGATGACGCGCTCGGCGACGATGGTGTCGGGGTCGTCGTTGTCGAGGTACCGCCCCTTGTCGTCGGTGTGCTGGCGGGTGATGACGAAGCGCCCGGCGTCATCGCGACCGAGCGAGGCGACGCGCCACGGGTGCCACAGTTCGGCCCCGGCATCGCGCACCTCGCCGAGCAGCGCATCGAGCACGGTCTGGGCCTTGTCGGTGACGGGGAACAGCTTGCCGGTGTCCTCGCGCTTCAGATCCACACCGAGTTCGGCGAAGAAGGCCTTGGTCTGCGCGGCGTCGAAGCGGCGCAGCACCTTCTTGATCGCGTTGGTGCTGGAGCCCGCGTACTGGTCGGCATCGACCCTGTAGTGCGTGACGTTGCAGCGCCCGCCGCCGGCGACGAGGATCTTCGCGCCGAGCTTCTTCGCGCCGTCCACGGCGATGATCCGCAGCGGTCGACCGGCTTCCTGCGCTGCGCGACCGGCGAACACCGCCGCCATGAGCCCCGCGGCGCCCGCGCCGATGATCACGATGTCGGCTTCCGTACGGCTCATAGTGCTTCGAGCCGGCGCTGGGTTTCGAGTCGCTCGAGCGCTTCGACCAGCGGGTCGAGGTCGCCGGCCATGGTGCTCGCGAGCGGGAACGACTCGTTGAGGCGGTGGTCGACGGCGATGGAGTCCTTCCAGCGGTACGTGCGGATGCGCTCGGCCCGGCCGCCGGAACCGATCTGCTGGTTTCTCGCCGCGGCCTCTTCCTGGCGCTTGCGCTCGAGTTCGCGCTCGTACAGGCGTGCGCGAAGCAGACGCCACGCCTTCTCGCGGTTCTGCTGCTGGCTCTTGGTTTCCTGCATGCGCACCTCGATGCCCGTCGGGCGGTGGATCAGGTGCACGGCCGTGGCGACCTTGTTCACGTTCTGGCCGCCGGGGCCCTGCGCGGTGGTGACGTGCTCATCGACGTCGTCGGGGTCAAGGTCGATCTCGACGGACTCGGGCTCGGGGAGCACGGCGACGGTGGCGGTTGAAGTGTGGACGCGCCCCTGGGTCTCGGTGGCGGGGACGCGCTTGACGCAGTGCGTGCCGGCCTCGGACTGCAGCGCGGACCAGACGCCCTCGCCCCGGATGTTGAACACGCCCGAGCGCAGCCCGCCCTGGCCCTCGTCTTCGGCGAAGTCGATGGCCTCGAAAGACCAGCCGCGCGTCGACGCATACTTGCGGTACATCTCGAGCAGGTCGCGGGCCCAGAGGCCGGCTTCGTCGCCGCCGACGCCGGCGCGGAGTTCGAGCATGACCGAGCCGATGGCGCGGTCGTCGGCATTGACGAGATCCTCGAGCGCCGAAGCGAGGATGGCCTCGCGCTTCGCCTCGACCTGCGGCAGTTCCTCGCGGGCCATCTCGACGAGTTCGGGCTCGTCGCCGGCCTCGATCACGGCCTGGAGGTCGGCGGCTTCGCTGGTGAGCTTCTCGTAG
>CAXAVQ010000103.1:0-7967 GCA_963971985.1 uncultured bacterium | reverse complement strand
TCCTCGATGGATTTCCTTATGGCGTCGATCGACCCCTGGACGTCGGCCTTAAGCACGACCAGCAACTCCTTGGTCGTCGCCTGCTCGTCCATAGAGGCGAACATGGAGTCGAGCGTGAGTTTGGGCTGGGCGAGCTGACGTTGGCGGTCTTCCTCTCGACGCTGTTCGGCGGCCTGCTCGGCACGCTTGAGCGTCTTGACGACGTAGAACTTGTCGCCCGGTTCGGGCAGCTCGTCGATACCGGATATCTGCACCGGCGTCGACGGACCCGCGGCCTTGATCTTCTCACCGCGATCGTTGGTGATGTCGCGCACGCGACCGAAGGCGCGCCCGGCGACGATGAAGTCACCGAGCTTGAGTTCGCCCTGCTGGACGAGGATGTTCGCGGTCGCACCGCGACCCTCTTCCATGCGGGACTCGATGACCGAACCGGTGGCGGCACCGGAGAAATCGGCCTTGAACTCCTGGATCTCGGCCGTGATCGCGAGCGTTTCCAGCAGCGAATCGATGCCCTCGCCGGTTTCGGCGGAGACCTTGATCACTTCGGTGTCGCCGCCCCATTCGGTCGGGTTCAGGCCGTGCTCGGCGAGCTGGCCGTAGATCCGCTGGATGTTCTCGTTGTTGTTGGCACCGGGAAGGTCGATCTTGTTCAGCGCGACCAGCAGCGGCACGCCCGCGGCCTTGGCGTGGTTGATCGATTCGATCGTCTGGGGCATCACGCCGTCGTCCGCCGCGATCACGAGCACGACGATGTCGGTCATGCTCGCACCGCGCGAACGCATCTCGGTGAACGCTTCGTGTCCGGGCGTATCGAGGAAGCAGACCTTTTCGGCGCCCTGACCGGCGTTGACATCGACGAGGAACGCCGAGGTCGCCTGGGTGATGCCGCCGGCCTCGCCCGCCGCCACATCCGCCTTGCGGATGTAGTCGAGCAGCGATGTCTTGCCGTGGTCGACGTGGCCGAGAATGGTGACGACGGGGAAACGCGGTTGCTCGTCGGAGACTTCGCGCTTCTCGAATTCTTCGAGCACCGCGGCGGCACCGGTGGCCTGTTCGGTGACCTCGAGCTCGATGTCCCAATCGATCATCAGTTCCTGAGCCTTTTCCGGTTCGATCGCCGAGTTGATACTCGCCATGACGCCCTGCATGAAGAGCTTCTTGACGATGTCGGCGCCCTTCACACCGGTCGCTGCGGAGAGATCCTTGATCGTAAACGGCGCGGCGATCTTGACCTTGCCGCCGGTCTCGGCGGCGGACTGGGCCTTCTGCGCCCCGCCGGACCCGTCCCTCGCCTTCTGATCGCGTCGGCGTTGACGGAGGAAACCGTCGGCGCGGCTCAGGCGCTCTTCGCGTTCGACGAGGTCCTGGTGACGCCAGTTCCGTCCGCCGCTGCTGCTGCCGGGGCCGCGACCTCGACGGGCGCCGCCCGGCGTCGCCGCGGTCTCTCCACCGCCACCACCGCCCCGACGCTTGTTGCGCCGAGTGCTGTCGTCAGGAGGCAGCATGGGGCCACCCGCTCCGCCGCCGCCTCGCGGTCCGCGCGACATCGGGATGGAAGGGCCGTCAAAGCCGCGACGCTGGCGCGGCGCTTCGATGACGTCGGGGGTTTCCACTCGGACGACCTTCGGGCCGCTCAGCTTCGCCTTGTTCTTCTCGATGTCCTTGATCGTCGGTCCGGCCGGCGAGATGACCTTGGGACGCGTCGGGACGTTCATCACCGGTTCTGTGCCCGGCTTCTCGGTCTTGGAGGGGGCTTCGGCAGCGGGTTTCTGAACTTCCGGTTCGCTCGGCTCACTCGGCTCGTCCAGGGTTTCCGCCGCAGGCTTGAGCGGCGCGTCGGTGGCGGGTTCCGGCTTGGGAGCCGGTTCGCTCTTCTTCGCCGGTTCGCTCGGCTCGGCCTTCTTCGGAGCCGGTGAAGCAGTTTCGGCACCATCCTCGGGTTGATCATCCGCGGAGTCCGAAGGCGTCTGCTTCCTGGTTGCGGGGGTCGCCTTCCTGGCGACCGGCGGTTCTTCAACCGCGGTCGCGGTGCCGCCGGACTCTGAGTCGTCGTCCTCGTTCGAGGATGCAGCCTTCTTCGCGGCAGCGCGTTGTTTCACGCGTGCCTTCGTCAGGTCGACCTTCGCCGCCGTCTCGACCGCCGTGCCGCGTGATTCGCCTTCGGCCTCACCGCCGGCAAACCACTCTCGGATCGTCGCCTCCAGACCTGCCGAGACACTCGACATGTGGTTGGTGATGCCGGGGATGCCCTCGGCTTCACACTTGGTGACGATCGCCTTGGACTTCACTCCAAGGGTCTTGGCAATCTCATGTACTCGCTTGGCTTTGGCCAAAGTGTTCTCCAGCGTTCGAACTGCGTCGGTCTTCGTTCAGAGTCGCCCGGCCGATGCCGGGAAGGGTTCGTTTCGATCAGGGCCCCGCGGCCGCGATCGCAATCAGTCGTCTTTCTTGTCTGCGTCCGAGTCACCCGAGAGGATGGCTTCGGCGCGAGCGTCGTCGTCTTCGGTGACCTCCGGGGCCGAGGAGTCGCTGCTCTTCTCGGCGGATCCGAGGCCCAGGATCGCGGCGGCGGCCATGTCGGCGTCGCCGGCCGAATCCAGATCCCCTTCGAGCAGGCGGCGCGCCGCTTCGGCCTCTTCGGCCTTGCGCTTCTCGGCTTCTGCCTTCTCGCGCTCCTGCTGCTCGGCGATGACCTTCGCCCGGGCCGAGGCGGCCTCGACCGCCGCCTGAGCGACGGCCTCGTCCATCTCGATCTCGCCCACCAGCACATCCACACCGACTTCCTCGATGTCGAACACGCTGATCATGCCCAGAGCAGCCAGGCGGTCGAGCTGCTCTTCCGTGACGCCCTCGACGCTCCGGAGCGTCTCGGCCATCGCGTCCAGGCCCTTGTTGAACTCTTCGGGGGTCAGGATGTCCACGTCCCAGCCGGTCAGCCGGGCGGCGAGGCGGACGTTCTGCCCACGCTTGCCGATCGCCAGCGACAACTGGTCATCGTTGACAACCACGGTCGCACGCCCGAGCTCGAAGCAGAGCGAGACCTCGACGACCTCCGCCGGCTTCAGGGCGTTCTGGATCAGGATCTGGCTGGACTCGTTCCAGCGAACGATGTCGATCTTCTCGCCGTTGAGCTCGTCCACGATGTTCTTGATGCGTGAGCCGCGAACGCCCACGCAGGCACCGACGGCGTCGACCTTCGAGTCGATCGAGCTGACGGCGAGCTTCGTGCGGTACCCGGCCTCGCGGGCCATCGCCTTGATCTCGATCACGCGCTCCGAGACCTCGGGAACTTCAACCTCGAAGAGCTTCTTGATGAACTCCGGGGCCCCGCGAGACAGGACGATCTTGACTTGGTTGCCGACGGCCCGAACATCGAGGATCAGCACCCGGACCCGGTCGCCGGGGTGGAACTGCTCGCCGGGGATCTGCTCCGAGCGGGGCATGAAGCCCTCGGCCCGGTCGATGGTGATCACCAGCGATCCGCCCTCGTAGCGCTGCACCACGCCGGTCGCGAGCTCGCCCACCCGCTTGATGAACTGGTCGTAGATCGACTGGCGCTCGTCCTCGCGGAACTTCTGGATCATCACCTGCTTGAAGGTGGAAGCCGCGATCCGCCCGAAGGCCTCAGGGGACATGTCCAAGGGCTCACCGTGGCGGGTCAGGGACATCTCGCCGGTGATCCGGTCGATCGTGCAGTTGAACTCTTCGATATCGATCGAGTTGTAGTACTTGCGCGCGGCGGTGATCATCGCCTGCTCGAGGTCGCCGATCAGGATCTCGCGCTCCACGCCGCGATCGCGGGCGATGGACTCGATAAGGCGCAACATTTCTTGGCTGTTCATGGTTCTTCTCGTGCCCGCCGCGGGGCCGCTCCGGTCTCGGGTTGTGGTTGAGATGTCTGGATGTCGCGGCGGGGACGCCGCAGGAAACGGTGGGGGAAGGTCGGCCCAAAAACGAAACAGGCCACGCGTGTCTGATGACACCCGTGGTCCGCTGAGGACCGATGGACCCGTTGCCGGGCCCTCGGGAGAGACCTGATCGGTCTCGCGGGCTGGGCCTGAGGGTCAGGTCATCCCGCGTCTCCCGTAGCGACAAGCTGTTGCCAGCTCACCAGTCATGTCCGCGAACCACATGCGCCATCAATGAATACCTTTCAGAGGCGACAACCAGTCGCCCGTGAGAAGTGATCGTTGAGGGATACTACCCGCTCAGACCGCCCACGGTCAAATAATCGGGCCGGTTCGGCGGCCTCAAGGGCGCAGCGTTCGCATCCGGTTCGCGTCGATTGGGCTGATGACGCGAAGGGCCCGCTTGCCCCTGTATTGCCCAATGTGAGCAAGGAGTTTCGGCTCATCCTCGACCTCGATGGTGACCGGGTCCGCCGCCGGGGTATCGGTGACGATCAGGTCGCCGACCTCGATGTTCAGCAGGTCTTCCAACGAGATACTGGTCCGGGCGAGGGTGCCGGAGACCTCGAGGGCCGCCCCGCGGAGTTTGGACTCCAGGCGGCTGCTGAACTCGGCGCTGCCCTTCATGCGTGCCGAACTGAACCAGCTTTGGGCGGCCAAATCCTCCATCAGCGGCTCGATGACCGCGTAGGGGATGCACAGGTTCATCGTGCCTGCCCGGTTGGCCATCTTGATCTCGAAGCCGATGACGATAACCACCTCGTTCGGGGGGACGATCTGGACCAGTTGCGGGTTCGACTCGCCCCCGGTCACACTGAACGAGAGCTGCCGGATCGACTCCCAGGCCTCCCGGAGTCCTTCGACCGCTCGGTCGAGGATCTTGTGGATCAGCCGGTTCTCGATCATCGTCAGCGGGCGCTGGGGAATGAACAGTTCGGTGTTCGTGCCGCCGAGCAGGCGATCGATGATCGGGTAGATGATCAGCGGACTGATCTCGAGGCAGATCTGCCCCTCCAGCGGCTCGGCCTCGAGCAGGTTGAAACTGGTCGGGTTGGGCAGGCCGGCGATGAACTCCGAATAGGTCATCTGCTCGCACGACGCGACCTTGACCTCCACGATCGTGCGTAGAAACCCGGACAAAGAGGCTCCGTAGGACCGGGCGAAGGCCTCGTGCAGGGTCTGGAGGGCCAGCATCTGGTCCTTCGAGACCCGCTCGGGGCGCTTGAAGTCGTACTCGCGGACCTCGACGTTGTCGAGATCCTTCCGATGGCGCGAGAAGATGGTCGCGGCGGACCGCTCCTCCTCGACCTCCGTATCATCGACGGCGGACAGCAGGGCATCGATATCAGCTTGGTCGAGCACATCGCTCATGCGCAGCATCGCTCCACAGGCCGGAATTCGCCTTATCCGGACTATCGACCACCGGACCGAGGCGACTTGAGGGCGTCTGCGGCGCGCTTCCGGCGTCGACCACGTTCGGGCGTGGAACAATCCAGCCCCGGTGAGGATTACACTCCCTCGATACGTCCAGACCGTCCGTCATCTGCTGGAGGACCCGCATGCGGGCACGCTCAATGGTGTTCTCAAACTCGCTTCGCTCGCTTTTCGTTCTCGCCGTAGCGATGGCGTTTGCGCTTGGTGCGTCCCGCCCCGCGATGGCCCAGTTCGGCGGCCCCGCCGGTGGACCGGCCTTCGGCGGCGACCAGCCCCAGGTCGAGGCATCGGTTCAGGCGAAGTTCTCGTCGATCGCCCGTGGGGAGCTCCTCCCGATCGCGGTGACGTTGACCCACCGAAACGGCTTCCACACCTGGCCGGTCGAGGGCCACGCGGATCTTGGGCCGGACTTCGAGTTCGCCGTGCTGACGGAGGTCGACCTTCGCGATGACGCCCCAGAATGGGCCACGGTCAAGCACGCCTTGCAGTTGCCGGAGTTGTATCAGGCGACCGTGGCCGACCCGACCGGCGCCCAGCCGACCGTCAAGAAGCCCACCTACGCCGACACAGCAGTCTTCTATCTGCCGGTCACCATTGCCGATGACGCCCCGCTCGGCGAACAGACCATCACCATCGCTCTTGCGTACCAGGCATGCGACGATATGAGTTGCCTGCCGCCGGAGTTCCCGGAGTTCGACATCACGTTCACCGTCCTCGAAGCCGGTGTCGCGTCCATCGAGGCCGCGGGTGACGGCGATATGTTCGCAGACTTGGTCGAATTCGCAGCCCTGCCCGAGGACGAAATCGTCGATGAATCGGTCGATACCGACCTATCTGGCGCTGATCCCAACGCGGACGCGGACTCTGCCGCCGCAGCGCCAGCCCGCTCCCTCTTTGGCTTCGACATCGGCGCCAGCCTGTTCTCGCTGTTCCTCGCCAGCTTCATCGGCGGGGCGCTGCTGAACCTCATGCCCTGCGTGCTCCCGGTCATCCCCATCAAGATCATGACCCTGTCGCAGCACGCCCAGTCCGATCGCAAGCGGACGCTGATGCTCGGCCTCTGGATGGCCCTCGGGGTCGCGGCGTTCTGGATCGGTGTCGGCGTCCCCGTCGCCGCGACCGCGAACAGCATCGACCCGTCCACGGTTTTCAGCTATTGGCCGGTCACTCTGGGCATGGGCCTGATCATCGTGCTTATGGGCCTCGGCATCATGGGCCTGTTCACCTTCTCGCTCCCCAAATCGACCTACATGTTCAACCCGAAGGCGGATTCGCCCTCCGGCTCGTTCCTGTTCGGCGTGATGACGGCCGTACTCGGCCTGCCGTGCTTCGGTCCGATCGTCGGGGGCCTGCTGGCGGGCGGCACGGCTCTGCCGGCGTCCACGGTGATGATTGTCTTTGTCGGACTGGGCGTCGGCATGGCGGCTCCTTATCTCGTGCTTTCGGCCAACCCGGCGCTCGTGAAGAAGGTGCCCCAGACCGGACCGGCCGGCGAAATGGTCAAGAAGTCCATGGGCCTGCTGATGCTCGCGGCCGGAGCGTTCTTCGCCACGACCGGGCTCAAGACCCTGCTCAAGAACCGCCCGTATCTCGCCTCGGACATCGAGTGGCTGGTCGCGCTCCTCCTGATCGTTGCCGCGGGTCTGGTCGTGCTGATCGGCGCCCGGAAGGTCGCCAAGTCGATCGCCGTGCGTGGCGTGGTCGGAGTGGTCGGGATCGGGATCATCGCGCTGGCATGGATGGGCATGGCCAACCTTGTCGAAACCTCCAAGGCGGAATACGAGCAGCGTCAAACGATGCTCGCCGCGAACCCCGGAGCGGAAGCGGGGGTGGTCTCGGGCGTATGGCTGGAGTTCTCCGAAGCCGGCCTCCAGCAGGCCCTCGATCAGGACAAGGCGGTGTTCGTGGACTTCACCGCCGACTGGTGCGTGACCTGCAAGGCCTTCAAGAAGACCGTTCTTGAGCGCGAGCCCGTCTACTCCCGGCTGCGCCAGAACGACGTCGTCATTTTCGAGGCTGACTTCGACCGCCCGGAGGTCAAGCGGTTCCTGAAGGAGCAGGTCGGCAAGACCGGCATCCCCGCCTGGGTGGTCTATGGTCCGGACTTCGACCAACCGCGCACCGTGGACAGCTTCACGCCGGGCGAACTCCAGCGTCTGCTGGACGAGGCCGGGGGCGCGGCCCCCGCCGACGACTCCGTCGCAGCCCGGTAACCGCCCGCACCGCCGATTCTTGTCCACAGACGGGCCCAAAGCGGCGATTCAGTTGACACGCTACGCGGCCGACAATATGTTTTCCGGCCCGGCCGAATGGTTGATCCACCGGCCGGTACACCCGCGGGTGTAGCTCAGTGGTAGAGCGTCACGTTGCCAACGTGAATGTCGTCGGTTCGAATCCGATCACCCGCTTTTGAAGAAGCCCCCTAAACCCCTGTTGAGAAGGGGTTTAGGGGGCTTCCTCATTTTTGCACTACTCCGCCTCCGGGCGACCCGTCACCCGATGTAGTGCAGGATTGTCCCGAAAAGTAGTGCAAACTCGGCCTGCCTCGCCGTGGCGTTTGGGTGGTGGAGCGTTCGAATTCGACGACGAGTCGGCCCGGCCCATTGGGCCGCCAGCTCGGAGCGT
>CAXAVQ010000102.1:0-7982 GCA_963971985.1 uncultured bacterium | reverse complement strand
CCGCCCCACCCTGGAAGGGGCGAGCCGGTCCCGATGACCTCGGCCTGACCGTTCACCCACTTGACGGCATCAAACGCGTTGTCAGCAGCTCCCATGTAAACGGTGCCGTACGGGGTGGTGCCGTCATCGGAGATGCCGTGGACTTCACCCTGGGCGTCGGCTCCGCCGGGGCCCAGCAGGGTGCCCTCGAGCGTGTTGGCATCCCAGACGACCGGCGTTCGGTTGAAGGTGCCTTGGGCGAAGCCTGCGATCACGGTGCCGTCTGTTGAGATTACCGAAGCGCGGTTGCCGCCGCTGCCCATGACCTCGAGTTGCTCCATGCCGGTCGATTCGGTCCAGCGGAACGCACGACCGCTGCAGCCGTCCCACGACAATCCGACGATGACCGACCCGTCACCGGAGAGGTCGTAGGCGTTGCTGCGGCTGGGGCACTGGAGGGCATTGGGGAGGAAGCCGATGCTCTGCCAGAATCCCATGGATTGGGTCCAGATCGATGCTTCCTCGGCGAAGGAATTGGGATCGCCGGGCGTGCCCTCAACGAAGGTGTCACCGATCACGACCGAACCGTCGTTCGATATCCCGGCGCCTTCGAGTGACGCTGTGTTCAGGAGGTTGATCGAGTCGCTCTGGGTATCCCAGACGAAGATTCCAGCTGAGACAAATGGGCTCAAGCCGCGGACGCTTCCCAGGACGTAACGACCGTCGTCGGACATGTCATCGCAACTCAGAAATGTCGGATCGGTCTGGAATTCGACGGTGGGCTCTGCTTGAGCGGTAAGTGCGGCGGCGCAGGTGAGGCCGGCAACAGCGATGATCTGGTGGATGTTCTTCATGGGTGAGATACCTTGCAGGAATATTGGTGGAAAACCGCCGCGTCCCGTTCCCGGCACCCGGCGGACAGTTGCGTGTGCGCGTTAGTCGCGGCGACGACGAGCGCCCGCGAACGCGGCGAGGCTGAGCAGGCCAACGGTTCCCGGGGTCGGGATCGCGTTCCACGAGAGGTTGTCGACGAATGTTTCGGGGTTGAAGCCGAAACCGAGGATGCGGACTTCGTCGAAGACCATGTCATCGGTGGTGGTGATATCGAACCAGGAGTCACCGAGACCTCCCCAAGCGGGCGTTGCAATGGTGCCATTCTGTGTTCCGATGTCCCAGACTTCGACGCCATCATTCAGAAGAACGATGGTCAGGCCGCCGCCGAAGAACGTCGGTTCGCCGGAAGCGTCCCAGACCTGGAGGGACATCTCGGTGATCGCGTTCTCGAAGGTTATGAAGACACCGAAGGGGCCGGCGAGGGCGTTGCCGCTGTTGATCCAGGGGAACGTGCCGGAGACATCCCCAACAAATGGATCGCCGGTTCCGGAGACCAATTCCGTGATACCGACCGGGGCCCAAGTGTTGCCGGGGAGGACGCCGGTCGGGGCGCCGGGCTCGTCGAAGTTCAGAGTGTTGGAGTAGGTCGGCGCAGGGGCGTTCTGCTGGGTGATGGTGTAGCCGGCGAAGGCGCTGGATGACGCGGCGCAGAGCGTCGCGATCACGATGGTGGTCTTGCTGATCATGTCTGGTTCTCCCTCACGGTCAGTGGTTCGGTCGCCGGACCCGGACTCTCCGAGACACGCGGCAAGAGCAAAGGTACTCCGGCATGTCGTCATGTCAAGTGTCAATATTGACATATTTAGTGTCATTCTTGTTGCCGCCCCCCGCAAACGGGCTTATCCTCTCGGTGTGAGCACCCCTTCAAACGTGAAAACGCCGTCTGAGACCCGCCAAGAGCCCAGTGCCTCGGTCGCCGAGGTGCTTTCGTCGTTTCACGATGTGCGTGCAGCGGTGGCAGATCTGCTGGCCAGCGTAGGAGCGGACCCAACCAAAACCAGGGAATCCGCTCGCCTTCTCGGGCTGAATCGCGGGCTGGCGTGGCGCCTGACTCGGATCGTTCGGGCACCGGAGTCCCCCGCTGTCGTCAGCGATGTGCCTGGCCGGCAGAGCATGAAGACATTCATCGAAGCCTGCCGGGAGCTCGGCGCTCCGAAGGAATCTCTGGTCGCCGTGAACAAGGCGGTCGAGGCGTACGAGCGCTCGGTCGATCTGTGCAGCGGCGACCGGAAGACGCTGGCGATGCTCATGGCGAACCACAGCAGCGCGGGGCGCGCTTCGGAACAGGAAAAAGCGCGTCGGAAGGTGTACGAGGGGGCGAGTTCGATCTGGGGCGTTCAGGCGGACATCCGATTTGTGACGGTGTTCGTGTATCCCTCAGATGATGATCCGACGAAGCTCAGCGCGGGTCATGTCACGGGCTATGTGGAGTTCCGAAGGTTGAGCCAGCGTTCGTGGCCTTTGAGTTACGAGGCTGTGCACAAGGCGAGTGGCGAGGCGGCACCGATCCAGAAGGAGCCGCTGGAGCCGGAGGGTGTGAACGAAGGCGAGCTGCAGCTTCTCAAATCGTTCTGCGACCCACCGAATCCGAAGATCGAGGTGAACCGGTCCGGCGACTACAAACGGTTCGAGCTGGCGGCGGGTCCTGTGGGCAACAAGGGGGTGACGACCTGCGTGTTCGGCTCGCTGCTGCGGAGTATCTACGATCGGTACGCCGCGAAGCCTGATACGGCGGGCTTCATGGTGCTGCTGCAGACGCCGGTGGAGCGTGTGGTGTTCGACATGTTCGTGCACAAGGATCTCGGGGTTGGTCTGCCGCCTCGGACACAGTTGCTGGACCGGCTGACGTACCCGCATAACAACGATGAGAGTGAGTTTGATCGTCAGGAATTGCCGATGGCGGAAGAGGCGGTAGTTCTGCCGTCGAGTGCCGCCGGAGCGATCCACCCGGAGATCCCCTGGTACCCGCGGCTGCTGAACTTCGTGACGGGGCGGATCGGCAAGGACATTGGCGAGTTCAACGCCTCGCGGTTCGAGATGGCCTACCCGCCGATCTCGACGACGCTGAGCAGGCGGTTTGATCTGCAGCGCCCGCCGAAAGCGTGATCCCACTCGTGGGTTTCAATCCGTACTCGCCAGCAATCGGTTCAGCGGCGAAAATGGTGCGGTGCGGCGAAAACGGCGCGGCCCCCTACCATCGCTTCAATGGTTGAACCACGTTGAGAGCCACCGTATCCGGGATTCGATTTCGTGCACTTGGTTGATTGAGCAGCAACCGACGGCTTGCCGAGCAGTACGAAACCGTCGATGCATTCGCACTGGGATCAGACTGATGCTCGTACCTCTGAGGCCGGCGAGGAGAAGCACGGTCCTGACGGGCGGGTCAGTTGATCCGTCGGCAGATCGAGCGTGTGGTGGACTTTGCACCGGGTGAGTTCGGACCGGCGGTGCTGAGCGCGCTGTATTTCTTCTGCCTGCTGTTCGGTTACTTCATGCTTCGTCCGCTGCGTGATGCGCTGGGGCTCGAGGGCGGGGTGGACAGTCTGCAGGTGCTGTTCCTGGTCACGCTCGGTGTGATGGTGGTGGCGAACCTTGCGTTCGGGTTTGTGGCGTCGCGCCTGGAGCGCCGGGTGTTTGTGCCGCTGGTGTACGGCTTTGCGGTGCTGTGTATCGGTGTGTTTCTCGCGGTGTTCCTCATTCGAGGCGATGACCGGTCGGTGCTGGTTGGACAGGTGTTTTATGTCTGGCTGAGCGTGTTCAACCTGTTCGCGGTGACGGTGTTCTGGGGGTTCATGGCCGACATCTTCCGGCGTGAGCAGGGCAAGCGGCTGTTCGGGTTCATCGGGGTCGGCGGGACGGCGGGGGCGATCTGCGGGTCGGCGTGGTCTCTCGCGCTCGCGGGCACCATCGGTGCGACCGGTCTGTTCGGTTGCGCGATGCTCTGCGTTGCGATGGCGGGATCGATCGCGATCGTGCTCGATCGCATGGCGGTACGCCGTGCGATGAACGGGCACACGGAGGAGGGCGAGCCCGCGTCTCGAATCGGTGGCGCGAGCTGGGAGGGCATCCGGGATGTGGCTCGATCGCCCTACCTGATGGGCATCGCGATCTATGTCGGGTTGTTCACGATTCTCTCGACGTTTCTGTATTTCGAGAAGGCGCGGATCATCGAAGTGCTGACGACGGAGACCGAGTCGCGCGCTCAGGTGTACGCCGGTATCGAACTCGGCGGTCAGGTGCTGACGATTCTGCTCCAGCTCTTCATCACCGGGCGGCTGATGCGTCTGCTCGGGGTCGGGACGCTGCTGGCCGTCGTTCCCGCGGTGACCGTGATCGGGTTCGTCGGTCTAGCGGCGGCGCCGTCGCTGCTGGTGATCGCGGTGTTCGAGGCGTCGCGCCGGGCATCGAACTACGCGCTGAGCAAGCCCGCTCGGGAGACGCTGTTCACGGTGGTGCCCCGTGCGGACAAGTACAAGGCCAAGAGCTTCATCGACACGTTTGTGTACCGGGGCGGCGACGCGGTTGGGACGCTCGCGGACCGGGGTATCGCGGCGCTCGGGGTCACGGTGGCGTGGGTCGCGGTGCCGCTGGCGGCGGGTGCCCTGCTGCTGTCGTTCTGGCTCGGGCGGCGCGAGGAGCTGACGCCTGACTTTGAAAACCGACCGGTGCCGGAGCAACCGGGCGGGCGACCGCTGGCGTCTCCCCCCGCGCCGATTCCCGCCGGAACTCCCTGACAGAACCGTTCACTCAACATCCACACTCGACAACCGCTGGACACCACTTGGAGGAAAGACCATGCACCCGACCAGACGACAGTTCATCGCGAGCGCTGGCGCGCTCGGCGCCGCTTCGCTCTTCGCGGGCCCGACGGCTCTGGGAAGCTCTCTTCTGCGCACGACTCGAAAGGCCAAGGGAATGAAGATTCTGTTTCTGGGCGGTACCGGGATGCTCGGGCCGCACGCGGTTCGGATGCTGATCGATCGCGGGCATGAGGTGACCCTGTTCAATCGCGGCAACCGGGATGAATTGTTCCCGGATCTGGAGTTCATCCAGGGCAACCGGATCGTGGATGTGGAGCCGGGGCTCACGCCGCTGGAGGATGCGATCAAAGGCGGGCGGCGCTGGGACGCGGTGATCGATACCGCGAGCGTGCACACGTGGGTAGAGAACAGCGCGCGGGTGCTGAAGGATGCGGCGGACCACTACACGTACATCTCGTCGCTGTCGGTGTACGCGGACAACTCGCAGACCGGGCTCGACGAGACCGACGAGGTCGCGACGATGCCGGACGATGTGGCGGAGACCATCACCACGCCCCGGTACAAAATGATGTACTACGGCGCGGTGAAGGCTCGGAGCGAGGCGGCGGCGGAGAGGCATTTCCCCGGCAAGACGATGGTGCACCGTCCGGGTCTGCTGGTCGGGCCCCGGGACTTCACGCACCGGTTCACGTACTGGCCGGCGCGGGTGCGTCAGGGCGGTGAGGTGCTGGCGCCGGGTGCGCCGGACCATCCGCTGCAGTTCATCGACGTGCGTGACCTCGCGGCGTTCATGGTGCACGCGATCGAGCAGGGGCACACCGGGATCTACAACGTCAACGGGCCGGTGGACGGCGGCATGACGACCGGGAAGATGCTCGAAACCTGCAAGCGGGTGACGGGGAGCGATGCGACGTTCACATGGGTAGACGGCGAGTTCCTCGGAGAGAACGGGGTCGCGCCGTGGGCACAGATGCCGGTGTGGATCCCGCCGGTGGAAGGCAGAGCGGGCTTCCACACGCGGAGTCTCGAGAAGGCGACGAAGGCGGGGCTGAAGACGCGCCCGCTGGACGAAACGGTGCGCGACACGCTGGCGTGGTTCGACGACGAGTACCTGGATCGCTGGAAGGAAGCGATGATCGAGCGCGGGGTGGAGGATCCCGAGTTCGCCTTCGGCGGACAGGTGCCCGGCATCACGCGCGAGCGCGAGGCGGAACTGCTCGAGGCGTGGAAGGAGCGAACCGACGCTGGTCGCGACTGAATCTCAAGAGCATCTTCCCAGCTGCGCACCGATTGGCCTGTCGCGGTGCGCCGTGGTGGTCTACGCTGAATCTCCTACGTCCTTTCTTCAGGAGGTTTCGCTATGGCGCTCTCAACCAAAGTGCTCATCATGTTGTCGGCGACGGTTGCTTCGGCCGGTCTTGCTGTTGCCGTTCAGGATGCCGGAACGCAGAACACAGAGCCGGCCGGGCCCAATTCGGTTCGGTATGACCGCTCGGTCTGGGTGGAGTTGCTGCGCGAGCACAAGAGCCTGCTGCGCACGGTGACGCACACCGAGAACGGGATCGAGGCGACGACCGTGACGCTCGACGACGCGCTGGTTCCAAAGTTGGTCGATCACGCGGAGTCGATGAAAGTGCGGATCGAAGCGGGGGCGCAGGTCCGCGTCTGGGACGAGGTGTTCGTTGATCTGTTCGACAAGCACGCCAACATCGAGCTGGACGTCACGGTCACCGAGCGTGGCGTGACGATCAAGGAATCGGCCTCCGACCCCGAGACGGTGGCACTGCTTCGCTCGCACGCGATGGGCGTGAGTGACTTCGTGCGCGAAGGATTCGAATCATCATCGCGCCAGACGCGACGCTTCAGCGCGGGTGACCCGGTGCCCGCGCCGGAGCTGACGATCGGCGGCGTGCTCCATCACATCGTGCTGAACCAACCGAACGCCGAGCAGCTCAGGGCGCTCAAGGACGCCGGTGTCGATACGGTCATCAACCTGCGCAAGCACTCGGAGCACCCCGACTACGACGAGGCCCAGGCCGCGGCCGCTGCCGGGCTCGAATACATCAACCACCCGTACAACGGGGCCGGCGAGCTGACGCCGGAACTGATCGAAGCGGTTCGAGAGTCTCTGCGCGAGCAGACCGAGGCGGGCAAGCGGGTGGCGATCCACTGTCGGACCGGCAACCGCGTGGCGCCGATCTGGATGGCGTTCCGAGTGATCGATCAGGGCGTGGCGTTGGATCGTGCGATCGCTGAGGCGGAGGCGATGCAGCTGACGACGCCGGAGTACCGGATGATCGCGCTGAACTACATCACTGAGCACTGGCCGGAGTGATCCTTCAGAGGCGCAGGCCCCGCGAGACGGCGAGGCGTTCGAAGCCGTCGAAGAGGAGTTGCGCGCAGATCGCCATGAGCGCTGCCGGGCCCGCGCCCAGAAATATGAGACCGAAGTCGTCAAGATCAATCCCCGTCAGGATCGGCTGGCCGTAGCCGCCGACGCCGATGAGCGCGGCGAGTGTGGCCGTGCCGACGTTGATGACGACGGCGGTTTTGATGCCGGCGAGTATGGTTGGAAGGGCGAGGGGGAGTTCGACATCCTTCATGCGCTGGGCGGGCGTGAGCCCGATGGCGATGGCGGATTCGGTGATGTCGCCGGGGATGCCGGTCAGGCCGGAGTAGGTGTTTCGCACGATCGGGAGCAGGCTGTAGAGGAAGAGCGCGACGATGGCGGTGAGCGGCGAGAGGCCGAAGGCGGGGATGAGCAGGACGAGGAGGGCCAGCGAGGGCATGGTCTGGAGGATGCCGACGCACCAGAGGATGGGCTGGGCGAGTTTCTTCTTCCTGGCGGCGATGATGCCGAGCGGGATAGCGGTGAGGATCGCTGCGGCCATGGACCACGCGACGAGTTCGAGGTGATCGATGGTCGTTCGTATGAGCAGAGCGCGTCGTGTCTCGACGAAGGCCTCGGTTTCGATGTCGAACTCGGCGGCGAGGAACTGCTTCGCGACCAGCGATGCCGGGACACGCGGTCCGTCTTCGCCGTCCGGATTTGTCGGTCCTATCTTGGCCAGTCGGTTCATGGCGGCCATGGCATCTTCATCGATCGCGCCCTCGAGCATCCCGATCGCGTCAGCCGCGCTGGGCATGCGCTCTTCGAGGTCCGCCCGCCAGAGCACGACCGCGTCGTATCGCGGGAAGTAGTTCCGATCGTCGTCGAGGATGACGAGGTCGTAGTACTCGATCTCCGCGTCGGTGGCGTAGAGGTCCATGGCCCCGATGCTGCCAGCCTCGAGCCCGCGATACGCCAGACTGTGATCCATCCCTCTCGCGGGATTCCGGAGCCCGTAG
>CAXAVQ010000101.1:0-7982 GCA_963971985.1 uncultured bacterium | reverse complement strand
CTGGCCGAGCGCTCGCTCGCCGGCATCATGCCCAGCCCCGAGGACTTCCCCTACACCGTGCGTCTGGTCAGCGACATCACCGAGTCCAACGGCTCGTCGTCGATGGCCTCCACCACGGGCGGCTGCCTCGCTCTGATGGACGCGGGCGTTCCGATCACGAACACGTGTGCCGGCATCACCGTCGGTCGCTTCACCGACGAGAAGGGCAAGAAGGTCGTCCGCGTGCTCGACATCATCGGCGAGGAAGATTTCTTCGGCGATATGGACTTCAAGATCTGCGGCACGCGCGAGGGCATCACGGGCATCCAGCTCGACCTCAAGGCGCGCGGGCTCGATCTCGACGAGATCAAGGCCTGCTTCGCTGAAGCTCGCGAAGGCCTCGAGCACCTGATCAAGTCGATGGAGAAGGTGATCGCCGAGCCGCGCGAGGACATCTCGCCGAACGCGCCGCGTATCGTGAGCCTCAACATCGATCCCGACAAGATCGGCAAGCTCATCGGCCCCGGCGGCAAGAACATCCGCTCGATCCAGGACCGCTACGGCGTCAACGTCGAAGTCGAGGACGACGGAACCGTCCTGATCTCTTCCGCCGACGGCCCGTCCCTCGAGGGCGCGCTCAGCGAGATCGAAGCCGTCACCGCCGTCATCAAGGTCGGCACGATCTACAACGGCAAGGTCGTCTCGATGAAGGACTTTGGTGCCTTCATCGAACTGGCGCCCGGCACCGACGGCATGTGCCACATCTCGGAACTGGCCGACGGCTTCGTGAAGAACGTCAGCGACGTTGTTTCCGTGGGCGACATCGTCAAGGTCAAAGTCATCAACGTCGACGATCAGGGACGCATCAAGCTGAGCCGCAAGGCGGTCTTGAAGGACGAGTCGCGTGAGGAGGAAACGGTCGCTGCCGACTGATCCGACCCCGAGATTATCCACAGAACGATGCAGGCCCCCCCCCCGGTGGGGCCTGTTTTCGTTCCCGAATCCGTGTCACCGGGTGGGGATATGCAAAACAGTTATTGAACCTTGCTGGTCCGCGCAGTAGTTTCGATTCGTGCGACACCCCGGTGGTGCACTCCTCGGGTCCGTCGGTTTGTGAGGGACGAGCATGAGCGATTCCAAAGTCGAGGCCGAACTCCACCGAGTCCAAGGCACCGTCAAGTGGTTCGATCCTCGGAAAGGGTTCGGATTCATCGTCGGTCCGGAGGGGCAGGACGTGTTCGTCCACTATTCGCAGATCGAGGGCGACGGGTTCCGCGTGCTGAAGGACGGAGCTGCCGTCGAGTACGACGCGGAGAAGACCGATCGCGGATGGCACGCCACGCGCGTGTCACGAGTTGAGGAGCCGGAGGTCGAAGTCCGCAAGGTCACGCCCTCCACGCGCAACCCGCGCCGGGTCAAGTAGCACCGCCTCCCCACGCTGACGCCCGCGATCGGTATCGTGTGCCGGTATGGCGGTTCTGCAGGGTGTTCTCATCGGGCTGGCGGTCGGCATCGTGATCGGTGTTCCGATCGTGTGGTTCGAACTGAAGCGCCAGATCAGACGAGCTCGTGCCGCGGAGCGACGTGCCCGCAACGCCGAGCGACTGGCGGAGATCGGCGCGATGACCGCCGGTCTCGCCCACGAGATCAAGAACCCGCTCTCGACGATCGGTCTGAACGCCGAGTTGCTCTCCGAGGCCATCGCGGACCTGCCCGGCCTCGACGACGACGACCGATCGAGCATGCGCCGGCGGGTGGGGGTGCTCCAGCGAGAAGCGGAACGCCTGCGCGACACGCTCGGCGATTTCCTTCGCTTCGCAGGGGAAATCAGGCTCGTGCGAGAGCGCCGCGACCTGAACGAGGTTGTCGATGAGCTGATCGACTTCTTTCTCCCCCAGGCCCAGCACCACAACATCCGGATGCGATCGGAGCTCGGTCGCGGGCCCATGGAGGCTTCGCTCGATGCCTCGCACTTCAAGCAGGCACTGCTCAACCTGCTCCTCAACGCCGTGCAGGCGATGACCGAAGGCCCGGGCGCGGAGTCGTCGCGGGCGAAGGAACTCATTGTGCGGACCACGGAGGTCGAGACCGACGTCGGGCCGCAGTGGGCGGTTCATGTAATCGACACGGGGCCCGGCATACCGCCCGACGTCTCCGAGCGGATCTTCACGCCGTACTTCACGACCAAAGGCGGCGGCAGCGGACTGGGGCTCCCGACGACGAAGCGCCTGATCGAGGAGCACGGCGGCACGATTGATGTCGTTTCGCAAGACGGTCAGGGCACGGACTTCGTGGTGACCATCCCGAAGTATTCGGAAGACTCCGCTGCGGATTCCTGATCAGCCGACGACGCGCGCGACGATGTCCGCGCCCAACTCGAATTCTTCCTGTGTCGAGAGCAGGTCGGGCCCGAAACGGACACAGCCGCCTCGGGCGTCAGTATTGACGCCCTCCGAGCGGAGGTGATCAGAAACCGTTGCGGCGTCCGGGTGAACCAGCAGGGCGAAGCCGCCGAACGACTCGGGCTCATCCGGGGCAAACAGGTCCACGCCACGGGACGCGAACGCGCTGCGCAGGAGTGACTGCTGCTGAAGGTTGTATGCTCGCATCCGGTCCAGCCCGATGCCCAGCGTCAGTTCCAAGCCGGCTCGCGCCTGATACGCCGTCATGATCGGCGGCGTGGACTCCAACCAGGCGTCGCCGCCGGGGGACAGTTCGGGCGATTCTGTCCGGCGGTACGAGAACGTGTCCTTCTTCGCGAACCACCCGGTATCGAGGGTCGAGAGATGATCGCTGGGGTGCTGCTCCGCACCCGATTCGCTGAGGTGTCGCGGGTGAACCGCGAGCCAGCAGGCACCCGGTCCACCGCGTGTGTACTTGTAGTTGCCGCCGATGGCGAAATCGGCCCCGCCCATTCCGCCGTGCCCGTCGCCGTCGATGCTGATGGGCATCACACCGGCGCTGTGGTAGGTATCAACGATCATCAGCGCACCATGGTGGTGTGCGGCGCGTGTGATATCCGGCAGACCGGCGAGCACTTCGCCGGTGGAGAAGAGGACCTGCGAGCAGAGCACGAGGTCAACATCACCGTCGATGGCCCGGATGACATCCTCGGCGCGGTAGCGGCTGATCGGCGACGTCGTTGACGGCTCGACCCAGCGGACGTGGGCGCGTCCCTTGCTGTGGTAGGTCTTCAGGATAAAGTCGCAGCTGTCGAACTCGCCACGCGTCGCGACGACGGTCGGCACATGGCCGTTGTCGGAGACGGCGTTGAGCACCGCGCGCAGCCCCTGGCCGGCCGATGTCTTGGGCACAATGCAGTCGGGGCGGGGAGCCCCGATAAGCTTCGCCATGAGCCCGCGATAGGTCTCGATCTCCACCATCCAGCCCTCTTCGCCGGTCCAGGCGCCGTCCATGTCCCGGTACCACAGGTCCATCGCCCGCTGGAGATCACGAGCGGTCTGGTCGAGCGGACGCCCGAGCGAATGGTTGGCGAGGTAAATCTCCGCGCGACCGTTGAGTTTCGGGTGAGCCGGTCGCGTCTGCACCCGGTTGAACAGGGGCCATAGGCATTCGCGGACAGAGTCTTCCGTCAGCGGGCCGGACCCGAGCGACTGCACGGCGTCGGCGATGGTCGGTTGGGTGTCTTCGAGGGTGGACATCTGCGCTCCTGTAGGGCTGTGTCGGTCAAATCCCGATCATCGTGCGCACGTCCCAGAGTTCGGGGAACATCCGCTGGAAGACCGCTTCGCGCAGGAATCCGACGCCGGACGAGCCGCCGGTGCCGGTCTTGAAGCCGATGACGCGCTCGACGGTCTTCATGTGCCGGAAACGCCAGAGCGCGAACTGCTGTTCGACGTCGACGAGTTTCTCACACATCTCGTAGGCGTCCCAGTGCTTCTCCGGGTGATCATAGATCTTCTTGAAGATCGGGAGCAGGTCCGGGTTCGCCTCGTAGGAGACCGACCAGTCGCGCTCGATCGAGGCCTCCGGCATTTCAAAGCCGCGGCGGCTGAGGTGGCGCAGGAACTCGTCGTACAGAGACGGCGACTCAAGAATGTGCTTCAGGCGCGAGTGGAGCTCAGGCAGGTGCTCGAACACGCGAATCGCGTTCGGATCCTTGTTGCCGAGCAGGAACTCGATGGTGCGATACTGGTGCGACTGGAACCCGGAGGCCCGACCGAGCACGCCGCGGAACTGGGCGTATTCGGTGGGGGTGAGCGTCTCGAGCACGGCCCACTGTTCGAAGAGGATTCGCTGGATCTGCTTGACGCGGGCGAGGATCTTGAAAGTCGGTTCGAGCCGGTCCGCCTTCACGTGCTCGATCGCGGCCGTCAGTTCGTGGATCACCAACTTCATCCAGAGTTCGGAGGTCTGGTGCTGGATGATGAAGAGCATCTCGTCGTGATGCTCAGGGTCGGAAAGCGGCTTCTGGGCCGAAAGAATGCGGTCGAGGTCGAGGTACGAGGAGTAACTCAACTTGTCGGAGAAGTCGGTCTCGATGGTGTCTTCGAATGCTCTGGCCATGGTCCCAGCCTACCGCGCCGCGAAAGGCGGGGTGTGCGACGCCGGTCAGTCGGTGGGCACGCTGGTCAGGGCCGTCGAGCCGCTACCAGAACTGCTTCGAGAGCCGGTCGCGACGCGATTCCCGTTCGGCTCCAGGACGACCGGGCGGTACTCGAGCGAGGCCCGCTGCGTCGAGTGGGACGAGCAGCCCGCAAACCCGAGAGCGAGTGTCCCGAGGATGCCAACGCCAACGGCGTTTCGCCAGCGTCGATGGTTGGGAGTGCAGGGTCGCGTCATGTACGGAGCGTCAGTTACGACCGGACGCAGAGCACCCGGCAATCCTCACTGATAAGGGTTGACGGCCGGTCTGGCGCGATCGCGGGGATCTCAAAGGTCCGTTAACACGGGCTTTACGCTCCGTCAGCGTCCGGCAGCCGTTCGCTCCGGTACAATGCCCGTCTGTCCAGTTTCGCCTCAAATCGGAGCAAATCCCATGCGTTTCAATCGCATCCTCGTCGTCGGTGCCCTGTCATCGGTCGCGGCGTTCTCGGTCCTCGCCGGCAACCTGCAGGACGTCCGCCTCGCGGCCAAGGCCGAAGCCCCCGCCCCGCGTCTGGGACTGGCTGAGGCCCCGAAGAAGGCTCCAGGGGCTATCCGCCTGGCGACCTACAACATCCTCAACCTCTTCGACGAGTACGACAACCCAGCGCTCGAGGGGCGGTTTGATGACATGCACAGCAGCCGCGAGGGCCTGCGTGCGAAGCCGGTCGAGCAGCTCAAGGCGGTGGCCGAGGCCATCCGACGTCTGGACGCCGACATCATCGGCCTTCAGGAGATCGAGAGCTTCGATGCGCTCGAGGCGTTCAACGCCGAGTACCTGTCGGACATGGGGTACGCCTTTGTGACCTCGGTCGATGTCGGCCAGGAGAGAGGCATCGAACAGGCGGTGCTGAGCCGCTTCCCGATCACCGAGGCGCGGGTGTGGCCCAACATGCCCCTCGGCGGCGTACACCCCGAGAAGTACGGGGACAACGAGAACTGGTACGCCGGCGAGCCGATCGCCTACCGGCGAAGCCCGCTCTACGTTCGCGTCGAGATCCCGAGCGAAGATGCCGACGGCACGTTCGATCTCGAACTCTTCGTCATCCACCAGAAGTCCGGCTACCACGCGTCCTACTGGCGCGAGGCCGAGTCACGGGGACTCGTCAAACTGATCGACCAACGCCTCGCCCAGCACCCGGAAGCGAACATCGCCGTGCTCGGCGACTTCAACGCGATGCCCAGCGCGGAAAGCGTCCGGACCTACATCGACGACGCCGGTCTGATCCTCACGATGGACAGCCACGGTGCCGGTGCAGAAGGCAACCCCACGCACGAGAGCGATCGTGCGATCGATTTCATCTTCGTGAACAACAACCTCGAGCAGCGCCTCGTTCCGAAGTCCGCGTTCGTGCTCGGCACGCCGCTGCGCCCGTCGGGCTCGGACTATCGCACAACCCCGGCACCTGAGGGCTACGCGGCCGACCACCTTCCCGTCGCTATCGACTTCTTCCCGCGAGGCGAATGACCGAGCGTCCTATGCCCGAGCAGCAGCACGACATCATCGTCATCGGCGGCGGTCACGCCGGCGTCGAGGCCGCGTGGGCCGCGTCGAACCTCGGCGCGGATGTCGCGCTGGTGACCCTCGATCCGTCGAAGATCGGCGTGATGTCGTGCAACCCGGCGATCGGCGGGGTGGCCAAGGGCCAGATGGTCCGCGAGATCGACGCCTTGGGCGGGCTGATGGGCCGAGCCGCGGACGCCACGGGCATCATGTTCAAGATGCTCAATACCTCCAAGGGCTCCGCGGTCCACTCGCCGCGCTGCCAGTCTGACAACCGGGCGTACCCGCGCTTCATCCGGGAGGCGATCAATTCGCGAGCGGGGATCACGGTCTACGGCGCCGCGGCGGACGACCTCATCATCGAGCAACTCGGTGACGAGCATCGCTGCGTCGGTGTCGCCCTCTCGGGACGGGAGTCTGTCCCCGGAAGCATGGCTAACGACGGGCTCACGCTCCGTGCCGGCGCGGTCGTGCTCACGACTGGCACCTTCATGCGCGGTTTGATGCATACCGGCGAGGCCAAGACCGACGGCGGCCGCCACGGCGAAGCCCCGGCGCTCGGCATGAGTCACACGCTCAAGCGGCTCGGTTTCGAACTGGGACGCCTGAAGACCGGCACGCCGCCACGCTTGCGTCGCTCGACGATCGACTGGGACGGGCTTGAGGAGCAGTGGGGCGATAAACCACCCGTACCGTTCTCTGATCTGACCGACCGGGGTGTGGACTGGCCTCCGCTGGAGCAGGTCGCCTGCCGGATCACCTCGACGAACGCCGGCATCCACGAGCACATCCGCGACAACATCCATCGCGCACCGATGTTCTCCGGCCAGATCGATTCGGTCGGACCCCGCTACTGCCCGTCCATAGAAGACAAGGTCGTCCGGTTTGCGGACCGCGAGTCGCATCATGTCTTCCTCGAGCCGGAATCGCACGAAACGGAGACGGTCTACTGCAACGGCATCGCGACCTCGCTGCCGAAGGACGTGCAGGACCGCATTGTCCGCGGCATGTCCGGCTGCGAGCACGCCGAGATCCTGATGTACGGCTACGCGGTCGAGTACGACATGGTCCGGCCGCACCAGATCCTCGCGACGTGCATGACCAAGCGGTATCCCGGTCTTTTCCTCGCCGGGCAGATCAACGGCACCAGCGGCTACGAAGAGGCCGCCGGTCAGGGCCTGGTTGCCGGCGTCAATGCGGCGCGTTTCGCCTCAGGTCAGCCGGAATTCGTGCTCGGGCGGGATCAGGCGTACCTCGGCGTGATGATGGACGACCTGGTCACGAAGACGCCGGTCGAGCCGTATCGCATGTTCACCAGCCGCGCGGAATATCGCCTGCTGCTCCGCGCCGACAACGCGTCGGACCGGCTCACGCCGCTCGCCGGAGAAGTCGGGCTCGCCTGCTCCGAACGCCTGCGCCGCTTCCGCGATCGGACCGAGTCCATCCAAAGACTTCAGCGGTACATCGACCAGACCAGCGTCGACAGCGAGCCGCTGGCCCTGGTCATGCGTCGGCCGGCGTTCCGGCCCTCGAATCTCCAGTCGCTGCTCGACCGGGAATTTGCGACTGCGTTGCCTCCGGGCGTGATCGAGACGGTGACCGCCGAGCGTCATTACGAGGGCTACATCGCGCGCCAGACCGCGGAGATCAAGCGCCAGTCCGACATGGAGAATCGCCCGGTTCCGGACTGGCTCTTCGAGACTCGCATCGAGGGGCTCCGGACCGAAGCGTGGAATGCCCTGTCAAAGTTCCGACCGGCAACCCTCGGGCAGGCCTCTCGCCTCGAAGGCCTGAGCCCCGCGGATATGACGGTCGTGCTTGTCGCGATCAAGCGCGGGCCGCGACCGCTTGCTCAGGCCGCGTCGAGCTGATCCGGCGGGGTGACGAGGCGCGC
>CAXAVQ010000100.1:0-8057 GCA_963971985.1 uncultured bacterium | reverse complement strand
CTTTGCCTTCGCGCTGGCGATCTCGCTCGTTCCGGTCATCGCCTTGGCGTGGCTGCGCAAGCCGATCTCGATCGCGCGTGGCGGCGTCGCCGTCGTCTCGCTCGTGCTCGGGCTGCTGTGGGCCGACGCCGTGGTCTGGCAGGACGGCATCAACGCTTGGCAGGGTGCGGCGTACCTGCTCGCACCGCTCGGCGCACTCGTCTGGCTCGCGCCGTGGGTGAGGTCGCGCAAGCCGTGGCTGCGGAGCGTGGTGACCATCGGCGCAGTCGCGCTGCTCCCGACCATCGCGACACTGGAGACGCTCAGTCGCGTGAACTGGAAGGAATACGGCATCGACCTGCCCCAGATCAGAGGCGGCGGCGACGAAGCCGAAGGGGAAGACGACTACGAATACGACTTGGAGTTCTACACCGATTGAGTCGCAAGACGGCAGTCAGTCGGCCAGCACCACGACGTCCTTGGGATCGATCTGCAGGCCGATGGCCGGCTCCCGGGTCTTGCCGCCATCATCGACGTGGCTCGGGTGCAGTTCGAACACCTTGACCCGCGTCTTGCCGGGCAGTTCGACGATGTACTGGGCCATCTCGCCGAGGTAGATCGTCTCGATGATCTTCCCCTCGATCGCGCCTGGGGTCTTCGACTCGACGATCCGCATCGCCTCGGGACGCACCGAGCAGGTCACGTTGCCCTTCGCCGGCAGGTTCGCGGCGTCGAACGCGGTAGAAGCGATGTCGCCGGCGTCGGTGTGCAACTTCAATAGCGCCCGCCCGTCCTCGGTGCGGGTCGAGTCGGTCACCTCCGCGGCGAGGAAGTTCGTCTCGCCGAGGAAGTCGGCGACGAAGCGCGAGGACGGACGCTGGTACAGCGAGCGCGGCGGGCCGACCTGCGCGACATTCCCCATGTCCATCACGGCGACCCCGTCGGCCATGGACAGGGCTTCCTTCTGGTCGTGGGTGACGTAGACGGTGGTGATGCCCGTCTCCGAGCAGATGCGCCGGATCTCGCTGCGCATCTCGAGGCGGAGTTTGGCATCGAGGTTCGACAGCGGCTCGTCGAGCAGGAGGACGTCAGGCTTGACGACGAGGGCGCGGGCGAGCGCCACGCGCTGCTGCTGGCCGCCGGAGAGTTGGTTTGGCTTGCGCTCGGCGTAGGGGTCCATCCGGACGATCTTGAGCGCCTCGGCGACCCGCTCGTTCTTCTCTTCCTTGCTGACCTTGCGCACGCCGAGGCCAAAGCCGACATTCTGGGCGACGCTCATGTGGGGCCAGAGGGCGTAGGACTGGAAGACCATGCCCGTGTTGCGCTTGTTCGGGGCCAGGCCGGTCACGTCGCGGTCGTTGAAGAAGATCTTCCCGCCGGTCGGCTCGATGAAGCCCGCGATCATGCGCAGGAGGGTGGTCTTGCCGCAGCCGGAGGGGCCGAGCAGGAAGAACAGGTGCCCGGTGGGGATCTCGAGGGAGATCTCGTCGACGGCCTTGGTGACGCCGCCCCCGGGGGTCTGGGCCTTGTAGTGCTTGGACAGCTTTTCGAGTCGGATCGTGGTGGACATGGGGCGGATAGGGTAGCAGGAGCCGCCCGTTTGGTCCGTATCGTGTGAAGATCGGGTGAGGGGGCTCGGGTGTCGTGGTCTACTCGGAGCGTAGCCCACGACGATGCTTCCGAAGCGTGAGGGAGGCCGATCGGGAGGGGTACGTTGCTGCGCGCTGCTGTCCTCGTGGCCTGCGCTTCGCTCCGACCACGGCACCCAAGGTGTTGAGTCGAGGCGCACGGGCTGCCCTTCGGGTCAACCCATGGCACCCTGCGCTCACGCCCCCAACGAAACCTGAAGCACGAACACCGCCTCCTCGGACGCGCGGACCTCGTGTCGCACACCCGGGGCGATCACCAGCATGTGCCCGGTCTTCAGGTGCTTGTCCTCGCCATCGACCGCCACGACCAGTTCGCCCTCGACGGGCTGGATCGTCACCGTGCCGTCGGCGGAGTGGTCGCGGATGCTCCCGCCCTTCTCCATGACGAACAGCGCGATCGTGCGGCTGTCGTGCTTGAACAGCGTCTTCTGGCGATGGCCCTGCCGGGTCTCGCGCGGCTCGGCCCGGATCGCCTCGGCCTCGGCGTGGAAGTCGAAACTCAGGCTCGGTGCATCGAACCGTTCCGACGGGGCCTCTCGCAGTCGCTGGTACGCCATGGCTTTCCTCCTCTACCCGGGGAACTCGACTCGCCGTGTGGAAACACGGCACCGTCCTCAGGGGATCCTAGCGCCCTGACACGGACAGAGCGGATCACGTCCTCGGCGCGTCTAGAGTGGCGTATGCGGATCTTCGTCACCGGGGCAACAGGCTACATCGGCGGGCGACTCGTCCCGTGCCTTCTGGATGCGGGGCACGAGGTCGGGGTGCTCGTGCGCAGCACCGACCGGCTCGGCTCGACGGTCGACCAGAGCCGCGTCGAGATCGTCAAGGCCGATCTGCTCGACGAGTCCTCCTTCAGCGCGGACGACCTCCGCGGTTACGACGTGGCCTACTACCTCGTGCACTCCATGCTCGGGGGCGGCTCTTTCGAAGAGCGCGACAAGACCGCCGCGCGGAACTTCGCGACCAAAGCGCACGAGGCGGGGATCAAGCACGTGATCTACCTCGGCGGGATCCAGCCGCAGGAGGAAGCGGGCAAGCAGGCCTCGCCGCACCTGCGCAGCCGGGCCGAGACCGGGCGCGTGCTCGCCGAGCACCTGGAGGGTCGCGTGACGGAGTTCCGCGCCGGGCCGATCATCGGCTCCGGTTCGGCGAGTTTCGAGATGGTGCGGTACCTGACCGAGCGCCTGCCGGTGATGCTGACGCCGCGCTGGGTAAAGAACGCCGTCCAACCGGTCTCGGTGCGCGACGTGCTGGCGTACCTCGAAGCGGCGCTGGAGGTCGGGCCATCGGGCATCGTGCCGATCGGGGCGGATCGGCTGACGTTCCGCGAACTGATGCAGACCTACGCGAAGGTGCGCGGTCTGACGAAGCGGATCATCATCCCCACACCGTTCCTCGCGCCGGGCCTGGCCGCGCGCTGGGTCGGCTTCGTGACCCCGATCCCGAACCGGCTCGCGGTGCCGCTGATCGAGGGCGTGGTCCGCCCGCTGCCCGCCGACCCCACCAAAGCCCGCGAGCTGTTCCCGTCGATCGAGCCGATGAGCACGCAGGACGCCGTCCGACGGGCCCTGCAGCGCACCGAGAAGAACATGGTGGAGACGAGATGGACCGGCGCGATGATCGCGCACGACCCGCTCGACCTCGAAGACGAAGAAGGCCTGTTCCGCGAGGTCCGCCGGATCACGGTCGACGCCCCGCAGCACGAGGTCTACCGGGCGTTCGCCTCCATCGGCGGCGAGGTGGGCTGGCTGACCTTCGACTGGCTGTGGAAGATCCGGGGCGTGCTCGATTCGCTGATCGGCGGGCCGGGGCTGCGTCGTGGGCGTCGCCACCCGTTCGATCTCGACGAGGGAGAGGCGCTGGACTTCTGGCGCGTGGAGAAGGTCCAGCCGCCGGAGTCGCTGCGCCTGCGCGCCGAGATGCGACTGCCGGGGCGCGCCTGGCTGCAGTGGGAAACGCAGCCCGACAAGTCCGATCCGAACGGCAAGACCCTGCTTTCGCAGACCGCGCTGTTCGAGCCGAAGGGCGTGCCGGGCTTCCTCTACTGGTACGCGATGTACCCGGCCCACCTGTTCATCTTCGGTGCGATGGTGCGTGCCGTGGGGCGTCGAGCCCGTGAACTTCGGTCTTCGGACCCGCTGGGTGCAGCACCAGACGATGAGCCGAACAGCGAGCAGCCTCAACCGCCCGATGCGGCATCGTCTTCGGCCTCACGCTGAGGCGCGAAGTGCTCGTCGAACCAGTGCAGGAACGCTGACGCTCCCTCGTCCGACTCGGAGATCACCGTTGCGCCCAGCGAACCGAGACGCTCGGCGGCGTCGTGTTCGAAGGTGCGGACGATGACTTGGGTGTCTCCGGCGAGGCGGAGCAGGCGCTCGTGATCACCTCGCCGGCGCATCGTCGAGACGACCAGCTTCGCATCGCGGATGCCGAGGCGCCGCAACAGCCACGGGTCGGCGCCGTCGCCCCGAATCGCCTCGACGCCGCAGCTGGAGAGTTCTTCGACGACCGCGGAGTCGTCGTCGACCGCGACGACCTTCTCGCCGGCATCAACCGCTCGCCGGATCAGTTCACGTGTGCTCGTGCCGCAGCCGATGAAGACGAGGTGGCCGTGGTGATCGACGCTGACGCCACGCCGCTGGGGGCCGGGGAGCATGTGCATGATCCGCCACGTCATGCGATCCGACGACAGCAGCGGCGAGACAATCATGGTGATGACCGTGAGCAGGACGATCGTGCCGAGCACGCTCTCGTCGACGTGCCCGCGCTCGAGGCCGAGCAGCACGACGACCAGGCTCAGTTCGCCGGACTGGGCGAGCAGGTTGGTGACCTCGATGGACGATCGCGTGGTGAGGCCGAAGCGTCGAGCGAGCGGCACGAGCAGCATGGGCGCGAGGAGCAAGATTGAGGCGAGCAGCACGCCGTTGAACACGACCTCCGAGGTCTCGACGAGCGGAGCGATCGTGCCGAACAGCACGCCGAGCGTAACGAAGAACACCGCGAGGAAGAAGTCCGCCAGGGAACCGAGCTGCCCGCGGACCAGCCCGCTGACCGGGAAGCGCGACATCGCCAGGCCGGCGAGGAACGCGCCGGTCTCCAACGGCACGCCGAGCGCGAACGCGAGACCGAGGAAGCAGAACAGCACCGCGAGCATCACGAGCAGCAGGGCCTCCTCATCGCGCTCGAGGCGGAGCATGATCGCCGGGACGGCCCAGCGGGCGCAGACCCAGGCCAGCGCGAGCATGGCGAGCGTCGAGGCGACGCCGCCCGCCGCATCCGAAAGCGAAGTGCTGATCAGCAACGGCAACGCGAGGATCACCAGCACGTCCTGAAGCAGCACGACGCCGATGGCCAGCCGCCCGAACGACTCGAAGAACTGCTCCCTGCGCCTGAGCAGCGTGACGACGACCAGCGTCGAGCTGGAAGCGATCGCCAGGCCGATGTAGAGCGATGCGCGCACGCCGAAGCCGAGGAGCATCGCGGTGCCGAGGCTGACGCCGCCGAGCAGGGCGAACTGCACGAGGCCGAACCCGAGGGCCGCACGTTTTTCCTTGCCGACGGCGTTCAGATCAAGCTCGGACCCCACGACGAACAGGAGAAACGCGATGCCGAGCAGCAGCGTGTTCTGCATGTCCTCGACCGACCCCATCCACCCGAACGAGCCGAGCGCGATGCCGGTTCCGATCATCAGGGGGATGCTGGGCACGCGATAGCGCACCGACAGCCCCATGGCCACCGACGCCGCGAGCAGGATGAGCATGACTTCGAGCATCAGCCCACTTCCTCACGCGCGAACACGAACTCTTCCAGTCGCTCATCCGCCGCGGCCTTGGAGTTGATCAGGAAGGCCGGACCCAGACGCTCCAGACCTTCGAGGACCGACCGGTCAAAGCCGTGCACGACCACCGGCACACCGAGCGACTGGCAGCGGTGCACGAACAAGCGATTCGCCTCATCGATCTTGAGGGCGCTGATCGCGAGTTTCGCGCGTCCGAGGCCCGCGTCGGTGAGCGTGTCCATGTAGGAGATGTCGCCCAGACGCTTCTCGACGGGCAGGCCGGCGAGTTTGTGCGGGTCGGTGTCGATGGCGACGACCCGCTCCCCCTTCTCGGCCAGCGCACGAGCGATAGAACGCCCCATCGTGTTCATGCCGACGATGACGATATGACCGCTCGGACGATCGTGGTGAGCGGTGTCGGCCCCCTTGCGACCGGACGGGGCGAGACGGTCGAGCAGCCCGGTCGAGTCCAGCCGTCGGTAGATCGGCTCTCGCAGGCCCATAATCACGACAGACACGATGATCGTGCCCAGGCCGACGACGCTCAGCAGCGAGACCACATCGTCGCTCTCTCCGAACAGCCCGACGTCGAGCGCGACCGCGCCGAGGATGAGCGAAAACTCGCTGATCTGCCCGAGCGATATCGCGGCGTCGAAGGCGCTCCGCTTTGAGTAGCCGCAGCGGGCGATCAGCACGAAGAACACCGGCGGCTTGACCACGATCACCAGCACGATGAGCAGCAGCGACGCGAGCCACAGCTCCTGCACCTTCGCCAGTTCGATCTCGGAGCCGAGGGTCACGAAGAAGACCGCGATGAAGAAGTTCATCAGCGGGCGAACCCGGCGTCGGAGGTCGTTGCGCCGCGGCAACTGCCCGAGACTGACCCCCGCGAGGAACGAACCGATCTCCACCGACAGCCCCATGACGTGGGCGAGTTCGACCAGCACGAAGCACCACGCCAGCGACCAGATCATCGCGCCGCGCGGCGACTTCGCGACCAGCGAGAACAGTTTGGGAAGCACGTAACGCGAGGCGAGCAGCGTCAGGCCGAGCAGGATGATCATGAACAGGAACGCGCTGCCGAGGCCCCCGGCCATGGCCCCCAGATCCATCGGGGGCGCGTCGGCGCTCGACGCGCCCGGCTCCGAAGCCCCGGCGTCCTGGAGCTTGCCGAGACCGGCCAGAACGGTCAGCACGATGATGACCGCGATGTCCTGTACCAGGAGCGTGCCCACGGCGACGCGACCGTAGGTCGATTCGATGTGCCCCCGCTGGTCGAGCAGCTTCACGACGACCACCGTGCTGCTGAAGCCGAAGGCGATCGCGAGGATCACCGCTTCGACCGGGGCGAAGCCGAGGGCGGTCGAGATCCCGAAGACGCTCCCGCCCATGACGATCATCTGGCCGGCGGCGGCCACGATCGCGACGGGTCCGACCTCGCGGATCTCCTTGAGGCTCATCTCGAGCCCGACGAGGAACAGCAGCAGGACGATCCCGATCTCCGAGATCGTCGAGAGTTCCTCGGGGGCTGATGCCCCGGCCTCGGCGCTGGGGAGCAGACCGAGCACCGGCCCGATGAGAAGGCCGGCGAGCATGTAACTCACGATGGACGGGATGCGAGCCGTCCGACCGATAAGCATCACGGCCGCCGCAGCGACCACGATCAGACCCATCGCTTGAAGAAATACGGCTTCGGTCACAGGCGCGCGATTGTATCGGTTGCCTGTCGGAGGCGATCAGCGCAGAAAAAAAGCCCGACGCCGAATCGAAATCCTGACGCCGGGCCTCGTGGGGGTCTGGAGTGGGCTGTTGTCGGTCCCGACGCGAGAGAGACTCGTCGGAACCCGGAGTGAGGTGTAGCCGCCCGTCCAGGAAGCGAGCGGATTCCTGTGCTAACCCGGTCGCTCATGAATGAGTTCGACTGGAACGCACCACTGGTTCCACCGCTTTCCGGGTTTTGCGTTGCGAAGACCGCCCGTTTTCTGTTGCCCAGATTCGGGACATTCGAACGGAACGAATTCGCGCGCTGCGCGTCGCGGACGCTTCAGAAATCGATCGCGCCGAGTTCGCGGAGCTTCATCATCGCCTTCTGCAGATCCGCCCAGACGCGACGCCGGTTCTCCGGCGTGTACGCGCGGAGCAGGTAGGCCGGGTGATAGGTCGGCATGACGGGGATCCCCTCGAAATCGTGCCAGACGCCGCGCATCGAGCCCATCGATTCCGTGCTCCGGAGCAGGTAATTCGCGGCGGGCTTGCCGAGCGTCACGATGACCTTCGGCGAGACGATGCGGATCTGCTCCTCGAGGAACGCGCCGTCGCTCATCGCCTCGTCGGGGGTAGGCGTCCGGTTGTTCGGCGGGCGGACCTTGAGCACGTTGGCGATGTACACGCCGCGTGACCCCTCGGCGGCGCGATCGAGCTTCATCGCGCTGATCATCTCGTTGAGCTTCTGACCGGCTCGACCGACGAAGGGCACACCGCTGGCGTCCTCGTCGGCGCCGGGGGCCTCGCCGATGAACATGATCGCCGCATCGGGCGAGCCGTCGGAGAAGACGATGTTGGTCCAGCCCTCGATCGATTTCGCGACCGAGCTCTCGGCTTCGTAGCGCTTCCTTAACTTCTCGAGCGCGTCCTCTTTGTCAGATTCC
>CAXAVQ010000099.1:0-8154 GCA_963971985.1 uncultured bacterium | reverse complement strand
GCGACTGATTCCGAAGACTTCGTTACCTCGCCTACGACGGAGTGGATCGATCCAACGAGCTCATCGAACGAACCCGCCACCTTGCCGATCTCATCCTTGCGGTTGAAATTGATCCGCTTGGTCAGGTTCTTCGTCGCAGCGATCTCTCTGGCCGTGTCGATCAGCTTCGCAAGCGGTCTGCTCACGCTCCTTCTGAGCACGAAGACGAACGCGAGGCCGGTGACGGCAACCAAAGGCACGGTGACCGCCATACCGCGGCCGATGAACGACGCAACCTGTGCGTCAACCGGAGCGAGCGGCATCTCGATTTCGTATGCCCCGTGCATGTAACCGGGCTCCCAACCTTCCATCGCGAATCCGACCGGGTCGAGACCGTCGATGTTTCCGGCTTCATCCGGGATATCGAACTTCTCAGGATCTCCGTGACACGACATGCACGAGTCGTCGAGACGGATCGCCCGCATGTAGTTGAAGGTGTTGGTGTCCTCGTTGACCTTCGCGATCCACTCAGGCCCACCGGCATCTACCTGCTTTGTCAGCTCGTTCAGCAGCTCTGCCCGGAAACCTCCGGCCTCCGGCTCGTTCTCCGGGTTCCTGGCCTGGAAGGCCGGCGTGCGGAAGGTGAGTCCTTCACGCTCCGCGGCGTTCTGAGCCGCTGTCCAACCCACAACGACCGGGATCGACTTGTAGAGGCGCGTACCCCGGTACCCTTCTCCGCTGGCCATTGCCTCGGCAAGTTCAGCACCGAGCTCTTCCTTGTCAATGGATCCGTCCATCATCTGGCGAGATGCGTTCGCCTTCGCCTCGTCAGCAACCGCGGTAAAAGCGGCGGCCTGCTCGGTCATCTCGCTCATCATTTCGCCGCGGAATTTCACGACGAACGACACGTAACTGACGGTGACCACAAGCGCGATCGAGAGCATCGTCATGCCAACGACTTTCACCGTCAGGCTGACGTTGTTGAGCCTCGCGAGGACGCCCGAGTGCGTCCTGGCTTGCGCTGTCTGATCCTGGTTTCCCTTGTCCATGACTGTCTCCTCCGGGCGCTTCAGTGCGCCCGATCCTTTGTGTTCGTTTCCCCGGTCAACTGCCCATCCGTGCGTGCCGCGTGGATCGCGGCACGAGCCTGATCCATTCGAGACTGTGTAATGGCTGCGAAGCGCCCAGTAACGAGCTTGAGCCACTCTTTCGAAAGAGACGGATCACCTTCGCGCAGACGACGAATCGCCTCGTCGCGCATCTCTGGTTCGATCCACTGTGGTTCCGCCTTACTCATCCGTGCCTCCTCCAAACTTTCACTCGGTCAGCCGTTCACGCGGCGTCGCGTTGAGCGGAACGAACCGCGTGTTGAATCACGCTGACCAATCGGCTGCGATCGATCGGCTTCGCGATGTAGTCCGTGCAGCCGGCTTCCAGGCACTTGCGCCGATCTTCTTCCAGGGCGTGCGCCGTAGCAGCGATGATCGGAGCAGTGCAGCCGCGCTCTCGCAGGACGGAAGCAGCGGTGTATCCGTCCATCACCGGCATCTGCATATCCATGATGATGACGTCCGGGCTGCACTCACCAGCGTCCTCGGTCGGCTCGGCGTAGATCGCCCGGACCGCCTCGAGTCCGTTGACAACTCGTGCGACTTGCGCACCGGCCTTTGAGAGGTAGTGCGTCAGCAGCAAGGCGTTGTCGTCGCCGTCCTCGGCGAGCAGGACGCGAATCCCGCGAAGCGGCGGCTCGGCTTCTCCCTGCGGACCGTCTGGTGCGAGGAGCGGTCGTGCGCAGAACTTCGCGCCCCCATCCGAACTCTGCACGCGCTCCGGTGCCGCGTCCATGGGCAGGCGCACCGTGAAGGTGCTCCCGACCCCGGGTTCGCTCTCCACCAGGATGTCGCCGCCGAGGGCTGTCGCGAGTTGCTTGGAGATCCTCAGGCCGAGTCCCGTGCCACCGAACCGTCGCGTGGTGGATGCGTCGGCTTGCTCGAAGGGACGGAACAACCGGGAAAGCGTCTCACGATCCATTCCGATGCCGGTATCGCTGACGACGAACTCGATCGCCTGAGGGTCGGCGGGCCCGCCCCGCCGGAGCTGGATCTCGATCTCGCCTCGGTCTGTGAACTTGATCGCGTTGCCGACGAGGCAGGCGCGTCGGATCACTCTGGATGGTCTCCGGCACCCGGTCGTCAACGATGCACCGCAGCTCGACACCCTTTGCGCGCGATCGATGGGAAAGCAGGTCCGCGATCTCCTCCGCTATCGCTCGCGGGGCCACTTCGATCCGCTCAGTACTCAGTTTCCCCGATTCGACCTTCGCGAGGTCCAGGATGTCGTTGATCAGATTCAGCAGGTGTTCACCCTGCTGCCTAATGGTTCTTAGGTAGAGTAATTGCTGCTCTCTCGTAATGTCTCCGGCATCATCGCCCGCGAGCAGGTCCGCGAAGCCGACGATCGCCGTCATCGGCGTTCGGATTTCGTGGCTCATGTTGGCGAGGAACTCGCTTCTGGTGCGGGCCGCTGATTCCGCCATAGCCTTGGCTTCGAAGAGCTTCTCGTAGTTGTCACGAAGTTCCGCGTTGAGCTCGTCCGCAGCGCGGAGCGCCACCTCGAGTTCGTCCTTCGTGGTGCGCAGCGCCCGCTCCGCAGCCTTTCGGTTCGTGATGTCCACCCGCAACGCGACGAATTGATTGATGGCCCCGGTCTCGTCGCGAACGGCCGAGATCGTGGTATCGACCCAGTACTCGTCCCCGGACTTCGTGCGATTGCAGACCTCTGCCCTCCACACACGACCGGACGAGACTTGCCGGTACATCTCCGTCCAGAAGGACTTTGGATGATGCCCACTGTTGAGCAGGCGATGATCCTCGCCGATCAGCTCCTCCACGGAGTAGCCGGAGATCTCGGCGAAGTTCTCGTTGGCGTAGATGATCCGTCCCCTGGCGTCGGTGATGGCCACGATCGCCGCGCGATCCAGCGATCCGACCAGGGCCCTGGCCTGCGCGCAGGAGAGGCAATTGACATCGTGTCGCATCGGGTCCGGCTGTCGCGCGGCTTGCGAGGCGCTGTCGCCTTCCCGGCGGCGACCGGCAGCGAACGAAGCGGCGAGGGCGATCGGCGGAAGCGGACCGTGTGTTGTGCCCGTCGGCTTTGTCAGCGAGTGCTGAAAGCGAGTCTCAACCGCAACTGCTTCTCGAAGGACAGTGGTCGAAAGCAGGACGCCGACGAGAGCCAACAGCAACGCGATCGGTCGGAGAGAGGTTGTGCATCGCTCGACGCCGACGGGCGCTGAGCGTGTTGAGTTGTTCACGATATCTCCCTGTTCGTTCGGCTTTACGAGCCACCGTCACATCGGGGAGATTCGCGGCATGGTTCAGCGCAACCCCGCACCCACACCGGTGCTCAGGCGCCCTCGACTTGGTGTCTACTGAAACTGGTCGCGCTTGCTTTGCAGACAGAATCGAGTGTTCTGCATAGCGTTCCCGTAGATCTACGTAGCCCTACTGAATTTGAGTCCCGATGATGCGTTCTCGCTTGCGAAACCTCGAAAGGCCCCGGATAGTTTCGTTGCTCCCGCCTCAGAACCCAGCGATCGTTCAGTTGCGTCTCGCCCTTACGCTAAAACAGCGAAAGCGATGCCCCTAAAGACCCTGACTCCACGCCAACACGAGATCCTTCAGTTGATCGCAGATGGTCTGACTTCCGCAGAGATCGCGGAGCGATTGCACTGTTCCGTTCGAACGGTTGAATCTCATCGGCTTGAAATCGGCCAGCGACTCGGCGCGCGGAACACGCCCGAACTTCTCCGGAAGGCACGGCTGGCGGGCCTTCTCACGGAGTCACAGCGCAGCGAGTACGACGGCACCGCCCCGAGGACTGATTCGCAGCCGCTGGAGAATATGTTGCTGTCGTTGAGCGCCGTGGCGAAATCCGCCGAGACCGGCGCTTCGCTCCTGCAGAATCTCTGCTCCCGTATGGTCGATGCTTTCGGTGTACAGGCGGCGGTCATCTCGCGCGTCACCGAGCGGGGAAGTGTTGAAGCACTGGCCAGCTGGCCGGATAGCGGCACATTTCCTTCCTCCGAGTGGGACCTTGAGTCCTCACCCTGCTCTCGCCTGCGATCGGGAGAAATCGCGACGATCCCTGTCCGCAAACTACCGAACGGGATGCGGCAGGCGTTCGCCCCGTTGTGCACAGATGATTCGTTTCTGACGATACTGCCCCTTCATCTAGACGCGGAGACCCACATTGGCGTTCTCTGCCTCGTCCACGACGGGCGTTTCGATGCGACAAGACCTTCTCAACCACTCCTGCACCTGTGCTCGGCCTGGATCGCTTCGGAACTGTGCAGTTCCAGGTTCCGTGACGAGCTTCAGGCCATGGGTTTTCAGTTGGGAGCGCTGGAGAACTACTCTCAGAGTTTTTCGTTCCGGTGTACGCAGAGCGGCGAAATTCGCTGGGTGTCCACGCGCGGGCGAGAGGTACTTGACGGTTTTGCGCCCATGTCGACAAACGACATCACGGCGCTGCTTGAGTCGGTTACCGGATCCTCGGATCAGGACAGGACGGACAGCATCTTCCGACGCCTCTCGGCGCAACGAGCCTTCAGCGGATCATTCCGATGCGCGAAGAATCCGGGCGGTTGGGCTCGTGCCCACCTGACCCTTGAGCCCGTACCGGACGATTCAACGGGGTCGCGTGACTTTGTCGGCCTCATCGACTTCTCCTCGTCGTCGAAGTGCCTGTTGGACGAGCCCGTCTACGCGGGCGCCCTTCAACTGCTCGTCTCCAAACACTCATCCCCTTGCCTGCTGCTTCTGGGCTCGGGTGAGATCATCGCGGCCAGCGCAGCGTGGCGAGATCTGCTCAAGGGGCTTGATGTACTCGGGGATGACGCATCCAACAACTACCTGACGGTCGTGGAGCGCGTTGCCGATCGGTGCAGTTCTGAGAAGATCCGTAGCGTCCTTGACAGACTGGCCGATCAGACCGTGAACCAGATGGAGTCCATGCTCCTGAAGTTGGAGCATCCGCTGTCGGACTTCAACGTCAAGGCCACGCACACCGTCGAGTTGACGCCAATCCCCGATTGCAACCGCGTGTTCGTGAAGCATGTCCCCGAGATCGACTCGGACGGGCCGGCGCCATCCCGCACTGGTCAGGCCACGGCCGCTCTGACCCCTGACGCGATAGAACCACTTGAGCGCGTCGCTGCACTGACTCACGAACCGGGGTCTCACGCATTTGCCTGGCTGTTCGTGCACTCGCCTCACGCGATGTGCGTGGCGTCACTTGAGGGCCTGTTGTTGCATGTCAACCCCGCGATGTGCGAAGCTCTTGAGATGACCGAGTTATCGCTTACCGGTTATCCCTTCTTCAAGCTCTTCTATCCGCAAGATCACACGCATGTCCGGGAACTGGTCAACAGACTGTCCGCAGGTTTACCCGTCGAAGAGGTTGTGATTCCAATGAAGTCATCTCGCGGGAATCGCGTGCTCTTCGAATGGTCGTGTCCGCCCGTTCTTCCCGGGACAGACATGTTTACGCCGGTCGGCAGGATCCTCTAAGAACAGGAACCTGAGTCTGAGCAGCGAGGAAGAGACGATGCTGGTCACGGCAAGCCCGATTGGCCAGGGAGCGCGTTCAACCGCTTCGAACTGAGCCTCCACCCGCGGAGAGCGATTTCATGCGGCCTGTCAGCCCACCTCCAAGGAGCGCCTTCACAGGGAGCGGCTCAGGCGATGCTCCAGGAAGTCGCCTTTGGGTAGCAGTTTGAAAGCCGCAGCCCGGGCCGATTCAAGCAGAACCCAGAGATTCGTTTCAACGAGCGCCGACCACGAAGCTCGAAACCCTGTATCCGTCCGATGGATACAGGGTTATTCGTCGGGCGGTTTGGACCGCGTCATTTGGCGGAATGGCGGGACTTCGGGTCGACGGTGCGGATAGAGAGCGTGGGCTTAGCGTTCCGAATGAGCCGATTCGCAGATCTTTCTCCGAATGGCTCATAGTCTCCTTCACGGAGGACTGCGAATGCAGAACGAAAACACAACACCGACCCCGGAGCCGACAGTTGCGAACCTGCCGCCCTCAATCGAGGACGCGTCGCAGACGATCATGCAGACGCTTCAGGGAATCTGGACTGATTTTCTTGGCCATCTCCCCCTGATCATCGCCGGGTTCCTTGTTCTGATCGCGACGGCGATCGTGGCTCTGGTGGCGCGTCGGATCACTCGGCACATCTTCCGCAACAGCCGGCTGCGTCACTCACTGAAGGAGCTGTTTGAACGGATCGTCTCCATCGGGACGTGGGTGATCGGCATGCTCTTGGCCGCCATGATCGTGTTCCCCGGTGTCGCGCCAGCGGATGCGCTGGCGGCGCTCGGCATCGGATCGATTGCGATCGGTCTCGCGTTCAAGGACATCTTCGAGAACTTCTTCGCCGGTATCCTGATCCTTTGGCGATTTCCGTTCGAGGTTGATGACTTCATCGAATGCAACGGGCTGATGGGCAAAGTGGAGGACGTCACCATCCGGAACACGATGATCCGAACCGTTGACGGACGACTGGTCGTCGTTCCGAATGCCACGATCTACAAGAATGCGGTGGAGGTGTTGACCAGTCGCGTGGTCCGCCGGATCACGGTTATCTGCGGTGTGGCCTATGGCGAGAGTGTTGGGAACGCTCGCTCGGTGATCCGGGAGGCCCTGGCCTCCTGCGACAGTGTCTCGTCGCACCATCCGATCGAGATCTTCGCGCAGGAGTTTGCCGAGAGCAGCATCAACTTCGAAGTGACGTGGTGGACCGGCTCCACACCGCTTCAGCAGCGGGAATCTCGTGATGAGGTCGTCCAAGCCATCAAGGATGCCCTCGACGATGCCGGTATCGAGATCCCGTTCCCGTACCGAACGCTGACCTTCAAAGAACCGCTGTCAACCCGGCAACTTGGCGCGGATTCCTAGTCAGAACGCTACCAGCGCTCGATTTCACGTCCGTTTGAAACAATCCGGGTCGAGCGTTCTTCATTGCCTACAGTCCGTCAGTCCATTTTCCCCTCGAGGAGCCACACCCCTTACATGAAGTGCGCCGGTTACGAGACCGAAGGCTTTTACGACGAGATGTTCTCCAGTGGCGGTTCTGATGACCCCACACCTCGGCCGGGCGCACGGATGCTCGTTGAGCGGATCGAAGCGTTGCTGGGCGGCGACCTTGCTCGACGCCAGCAGGCCGCGGAAATGGCGCTGTACAACATGGGCATCACGTTCAGCGTGTACGGCAGCGAGGAGGCCGAGGAAAAGATCTTCCCCTTTGACATCATCCCGCGCATCATCGAACTGGAGGAATGGCTGCCGATCGAGAAGGGTCTCGCGCAGCGCATCAATGCGCTCAACCTCTTCCTCGACGATGTTTATCACGATCAGAAGATCATCGCCGATGGCGTTGTGCCCGAAGACATCATCAAAGGCTGCCCGGCGTTCCGGCCGGAGTGCGTCGGCATCGATCCTCCCCTGGGCATCTGGTGCCACATCACGGGTACCGACCTGGTGCGCGACGGCGACGGCAAGTTCTACGTGCTCGAAGACAACCTGCGCTGCCCGTCTGGCGTGTCATACGTCATCGAGAATCGACAGATTCTGAAGCGAACCTTCCCGAACGTCTTTCGCGCTTCGAACGTGCGTCCGGTGGACGACTACTGCCTGCACCTGCTTGACTCGCTGCAGCAACTCGCGCCGAACATCGAATCACCGAACGTCGTCGTGCTCACACCCGGTCCGTTCAACAGCGCGTACTACGAGCACGCCTTCCTTGCGCAGCAGATGGGCGTCGAGCTCGTCGAGGGAACCGATCTGTTCACGCAGGACGGTTACGTGTACATGCGGACGACACACGGCCCGAAGCGTGTCGACGTGATCTACCGGCGCATCGATGATGACTTCATCGACCCGGAGGCGTTCCGGCCGGATTCGGCGCTCGGCGTGCCCGGTCTGATGGAGTCGTTCCGGCAGGGGCGCGTCGCACTGGCCAACGCGCCGGGGACCGGCATCGCCGACGACAAGGCGATCTACGCGTACGTGCCTGAGATCATCCGGTACTACCTGGGCGAGGATCAGATCCTGCCCAACGTGCCGACCTACCTGTGTCGGCGAGATGACGAGCGGGACCACGTTCTGGCG
>CAXAVQ010000098.1:0-8158 GCA_963971985.1 uncultured bacterium | reverse complement strand
ACCCCGGATACCCCGAGCACCCCCAGAATTGATTTCCCGCGTTCGGGCCTTTGCGTGCGGTTCGGAGGACCATCGGGGACTGGCAGGCGGGGCAGGTCGGGGCGGTGATGCTGGGTTCGGACTGCTTCCGCGCCATGGCTTCTCCCGTGTTATGGCGGGTTGATCATGCCGAGGGTACAGGGAAGTTGGGGGTGAGGGAAGAAGAACGTTTTGAGAGAAGGGAGGAGCCGGGCAGGATGCCCGGCCCACTAGAGGTGGTAGGGAAGAGGGAGCAGACACCGGTCGGAGACCGGTGCCACCAAAGATGGTGGATGGTGGTTGTTTGCGGCCGGATGCTTGCGACCCATCGCTTGCGCGATTGGGCTCTAAGTCTTGGCGAGCTTTGATGGCCGGAAGACTCGGGCTGCCCCCCTCATCCGTCCGCTGCGCGGCCACCTTCTCCCGTGCCCCCCGAGGGAGAAGGAGCGAGTTCGACTCGCAGGAAGCTCTCGCATAGCCGCCTGAGGAGGGCGGCCATGCCACACCGGGGGGTTCACGCGCTGGGGATGGCTTTGGTGAGGTCGATGGTCGCGCCGGGGGCGGGGAGGATGGCGCCGGGGTTGGCGTGTTCGCGGAGGAGTGCGACGAGGTGGCGCAGGTCGACGGGGAGCGGCGCGGTGAACTCGACGGGCTGGTCAGTGGTCGGATGGTTGAAGCCGAGGAGGGCGGCGTGGAGGGCCTGGCGCTGGACGATGACTTCGGTGCGCTGGTCTTTGGCGCAGTCGGGGTCGATCTCGCCTCTGGAAATGCGGACGGAGCCGCCGTACATGTCGTCGCCGACGATGGGGTAACCGAGGTGGGCGAGGTGGACGCGGATCTGGTGGGTGCGTCCGGTTTTGAGTTCGAGTTCGACGAGGGTAAACGGGCCGCTGGTGCGTGAGCCGTGGAAGCGCTGGCGGACGCGGTAGACGGTGACGGCGGGCTTGCCCTGGTCGTCGTGGCGGACGACCTGCTTCTCGCGCATGCCCTTGGCCTTGGACGGCGAAGGGCCGAGGGGCACATCGATGACATCGGCATCGGCTTCGATCAGGCCGTGGACGATGGCGAGGTATCGTTTGTTGGTGGTGCGCTTTTCGAACTGGCGCCCGAGTTTCCAGTGGGCGGTTTCGTCTTTCGCGATGACCATGACGCCGGAGGTGTCGCGGTCGAGGCGATGTACGGCGCCGGGGCGGGCGAACTCCTTGCCGACATCCGACAGTCCCCCACCCTTGCGAGACTTGTTCTCGAAGTAGTAGACGAGGGCGTTCAGGAGGGTGCCGGAGTTATGGCTGCGCGCGGGGTGGACGATGATGTCGGGCTGCTTGTTCAAGACAAGCATTGCGTCGTCTTCGTAGAGCACTTCGATGGGGATGTCCTCGCCCTGGATCTCGGTCGAAGGGGGCGGCGGGACGAGGACGCTGACGCGGTCGCCCTTGCGGAGTTTGGTGGAGGCCTTGGCGGTGCGGTCGTTGACCTCGACCGCGCCGGTTTCGATTAGGCGCTGGAGTTGCGAGCGGCTGAGGAAGGAGATCCGGTCGACGAGGTAACGGTCGAGTCGCTTGTTGAGGTCGCGCGAGAGTTCGAACTCGACGGTACGGAGCGAGTCGTGGGATTCGTCGTCGGGGTCTATGTCGCCGCGATCGATGGCGGCGCGGATGGCTTCGGGGTCGACGCGGCCTCCGGGCTTGATGAGGGGGCGCAGCGATTCCTCGGCGTCGTCGAGCGACTCGTCGTGCTGGATTTCGGGGTCGCTCACTGACCGGGGTTGCCGGCGGGCGGGTCTTCACTGCCGGGGTCGTCGGAAGCAGGATCGTCGGAGCCTGCGCCGTCGTTGCCGGCCGGGTCTTCGGTGGTGCCGTCGCCGTCGCCGTCGGCGCCGGAGGTGTCATCACTGGGGGGCGGTGTGGCCCCGGCGCCCGCGCCGAAGTCGATGGTTGCCGGGTCGATGGTTTCAGGGTTCTCGGCGTTGAAGCCCTGCTCACGCATGAACTGCTGGATTTGCTCCGGCGTCATTTCGGTGCCCTGGAGGACTCGGCCCTGCGGCCCCTCGGGTGTGGTCGTGTTCGGGCTGAACGCGGCTTCAACGGGGTCGGGCTGGAAGCGTGCGGATTCCGGAAGGTTGGCGGTTTCGTAGATGGTGACCGGGTCGCTGCGGAGCATATCGATGAGTTCGAGGCGCTTGGTGCCGATCGCGACCTTGTTCGGGTCGGAGCCCTCTGCGGCGTTGACGAAATCGCGCAGCGCGGTCTCGGCGTTGTCGAAGTGGGTGGCACGCTGTTCGTCATCGGCGAGGGCGGCGAGGCTCATGTGCGCGGTCGCGAGTCCCCAGCGAGCCTGCTGGGCGAATATGGGCTTCGAGCCGGCCGTGCGGTTCAGGACGCGCTCATAGAGGGTGGCCGCTTCGTTGAGGCTGGCGACCACTCGCTCGTCGCTCAGCAGATCGGTTTCCGCGACTTCGGCGGGGTTGACGCCGGCTTCGGTGCGTGTGCGCGCGGAGTCGAGGTAGGCCTTGGCGGCGCGGATGGTCGCGATCTCCCAAACGCTGGCGCGCCCGTCCCACTGCTCGGCGACGGCGAGGAGCACGGCGGGCGTGTTCGCGGCGTTGTCGAGGTCGGCGAAGGCCTGGTCGGTCTTGTCCTGCTGGAACTGGCTGTAGCGCTGGATACCGACGTAGGTCGCCATGATGGCGAGCAGGACGAGGAGCACGGTGGTGCCGTACTTCTTGAGCAGGTCGATGAAGTCCTGGTTGAGGCGCGACTCCTGAAGACCGGCGCCTGTTTCGACGTTGCGCTTCTGATCATCCATCGGGACACCGTTCCTTCGAGTGGGCATGAAACATCCGGTCGGCACAAGGGAATGACCGACGCGGGGTCGTCAATGGTACACGAACAGACGGCTTGGGTTCAGGCGATCCGGTCGAATCAAGCCGGATCGGGCAGGTCCCAGAGGGTATCGGTCGTCAGGATGTCGTCGGGGACGAGGGATTCACGGATGGCGTGCGCCAGGTCGGCGATGCCCTGGCCGGTGTGGGCGGAGCAGGCGATGAAGCCGGTTGACGGAACGTTCTGGCGGAGATCGGCCTTGGTCAGGACGGTGAGCGTCGGCGCGAGTTGGTCCGTGAGCGGATCGTCGGGGTCTTCGGTGCAGTGGATCACCAGATCGGCGCGGGCGGACCAGTCCCTGGCGCGTCGGATGGCCTCGGCCTCGATGGGGTCGTCGGTGTCTCGGATACCTGGCAGGTCGAGCCAGCGGACGACGAGGCCGTCGAGGTCGAGCAGGGCGCCGACGGAGTCGCGGGTGGTGCCGGGGGTCTGGCTGACGATGGCGATGCTGCGCTTGGCGAGGGCGTTCAGGAGCGATGACTTGCCGGCGTTGGGGCGACCGATGGCGACGACGAGGGGCGGGAGAAGCAGGCGGTCGAGGCGCGGGTCGGAGGACGGGGTGTTCGGGGTCTGGCGGAGCCGTGGCTGGGCGAGCAGGAGGTCGAGGGCGCGGGGGGACGGGGCGTGGGCGAGCCAGTGGTCGAGCAGGTCGGACGGAGTTGCCGGGATCGGCTGACGATGCTCGATGCCGGCACGCTGCAGAGCGGTGAGAAGTTTCTCGATGACGAACGGGCCGGCGTGGGTGTGGATCTGCGTGTGGTCGGGCGCGATGCGACCGATCAGGGCTTCGTCGATGTCGGGGATGCGCGCAAGGCGCATCTGTCCGGGTTCCGGTATGGCCGGGATTTCGAGGATCTGCGGCAGAGGAGATGGGTCACCGAGGAGATCGATGATGGCGATGGCGGCTGTGGCGGTGCGTGACGCGGCGCGCGGGGCGGTGGCGAGCGAGAAGGTGAGCGTCGGTTCGCGATCAGGCATCGGCTTCGACGGCTGCGGTGTAGGCGAGCGCGATGCCTCGGAGGGTGAGGTCGGGGATGATGCGTTCGATGAGTTCCTCGCCGTCGAAGAGGGCCTGAGCATCGCCTCCGGTGGCGATGATGGTCGGGTAGGCGTCGTAGGCGATGGCGTATCGCTCGGCGAGCTGGCGGACGAGGCCGCGCGTGCCGTAGAAGACGCCGTGGATCATGGCTTCGCGGGTGTTGCGTGCGTAGGGGATGTCGGCTTCGGGAGGTGCGAAGTCGAGATCCGGGAGTGCGTCGGTGTGTTCGTGGAGTGCGCGGAGGGACATGCGCACGCCGGGGGCGATCGCGCCGCCGTGGAAGGTTCCCGCGCCGTCGACGAAATCGACGGTGACGGCGGTGCCGGCGTCAACGACGACGCATGCCTGGCGGGCGGTGCGGAAGGCTGCGACGGCGTTGAGCAGGCGGTCTTGACCGGTGCCGCGGATGGCGTCGTCGTCGAGGGTGTGCTTGAGGGGGATGCCGAGGTCGACGCCGATCTGGAGGACCTGAAGGTCGGGATGCCCCGTGAGGACGTGGACGAGTTTGTCCGAGACGGTGCGGTTCACGGTGGCGAGGACAGCGACGTCGGCGGCGTGTTCGCCGGCGGCGGCAGCGGCGGCCTCGGCGATCGCGTCGAGCGACGCGTTGGGCATAGTGACGCGGTGGACGGGTTCGCCGTCGACGCACGCGGCGAGCGCGGTGTTGGTGTTGCCGACGCTGATGGCGAGGACGGTGCCCGAGGGGTTGATGTCGTCGGGTGTGGTCATGATTGGGCCTGCGAGTTCAGGATGAAGGCTTGGAGGAGTCGGAGTCGTGTGTGGCGTGGAGCTCGATGAGTTCGGCGAGTGTTTTTGAACCGACGGTGCTATCGCGCTCGGAGCGGAGGTCGGTCGTCAGTTTGCGCCCACGCCGCCCCTGCCGCTGCGACGCGCTCGGATCGAAGAGATGGTCGCAGGCGTCCATGATTTCGGCGACTGTGATGGATTCGGGATCGCGGGCGAGCGTGAGCGATGCGGGGTCGTCCTCGTCGACCTCGACCTCGTGCAGGTATCCCGCATCTCGGAGTGATCGAGCGATACGCGAGACGATGTCGTCGGGCTCTGCGACCTGGTCGCGGACATCGGTGATCGGGACGGCCTTGCCGGATTTGAAGCCGCGGGCGACTTCGGCCATTAGGATGACTGGGCTGAATGCGTCGACCATGGGGTCGTCGTCGAAGATCTTGCCGCGGAGCGAGCGGTGCAGGTCGACCTCACGCACGGTCTGGAAGCTGTAGGCGATCTCGAGTCCGAAGAGGACGATGAACCAGGTGATGTAGATCCACAGGAGGGCGAGCGGCAGGATGGCAAGCGAGCCGTAGATCGCGGTCTGGCCTTCGGTGAGCGACCCGACGATCCAGAACAGAGCGCTCTTGGAGGACTCCCAGGCGATCGCGGCGATCGCGGCACCGAAGGCCGCGGGTTTGACGTACACCCGAGCGGTGGGCATCTGCATGTAGGCCAGCACGAGCAAGAGCCAGGTCGCCCCGAATCGCCCCAGGACGGACAGGGGTGCGGCGAGGAAGGCCGGGAGCGCGTCGAGGCGGTTCTGGTAGATCTGCCCGACGGCGAGCGATGCGACGATGAGGATGGTGCCGAGGGTGAGGACGGCCCAGTAGTTGATGAGTCGTGTGGCGATACGTCGGCCCCGGCGTGCGCCGGTGACGACGTTGAACGCGGCTTCGACCTGGATGAGCAGCGAGATCGCGGCGTAAAGAAACAGGGCGAGCCCGAAGATCGTGATGATGCCGAACTTCAGGTTGGTCACGCGCTCGGCGGCGTTCTCGACGAATTCGGAAAGGTATTCGGTGAGCGCGACGGTGCTCGGGTCGCCGTCGGGGTCTGCTTCGGTGGGCGATTCTTCCTCGCCCTCCGGTTCATCGCTGGCCTGTGACGGGTTGTCATTGCCGGGCGGTTCGGATTGCTCGGGAGGCGGTGAACCGGAAGCTTCGGAATCGCCGTTCAGGATCAGGCTGTTGGAGTCGGGCTCGTTGGCCTGCGGTGCCGAGGCGGGGACCTGGATATCGGCGAGGCCGGTGTACTCGAAGACGGAGTTGAAGGCACGCTCGATGGCGGCCTTGTCGAAGGTCGCGTTGAGCACGACGAGAATGAGGACGAGGACCGGGACGAGCGAGAAGATCGTGCGATAGGCGAGCGCCGCGGCGAGCTGGGGGGCGCGGTGTCGGACCAGCTGCTTGCCGGCGTGGAGGACGAGCAGGTAGCCGAAGCGGGCCGAGCGTTCGAGGCGCGAAAGGCTTTCCTCGCCGGAGTCGCTGAGGAGGCTGTCGAGGAAACGTCGGAACCTACCCATCGCGACCGGCTCGCTTGGAGGGGCGACTGGTCTTGACCGGTTGCTTCTTCGCGGCGCCGGACTTGCCCGGTTTGCGGGTCGCCTTGCGCAGGGCGTCGAGTTCGGGCTTGGTGAGTTCGCGCCATTCGCCGATGGCGAGGCCCTTGAGCGAGAGCGGGCCCATCTTCGTGCGTGTCAGTTTCTTGACGTGGCAGCCGACGCTGGCGAGCAGGCGACGGATCTGGCGGTTGCGCCCTTCGGTGAGGGTGATGTCGACGATCGAACGTTCGCGTTCCTTGCGCACGACGGCGATGTCGGCTGCGCCGACGCGTTCGGCGCCGACGGTCTGGCCACTCTCTCTGGCGGCGAGGAAGATGCCGCGCTGGAGGCGGTCGATGTGCTCGTCGGTGAGTTCGCCTCGCACGATGACGCGGTAGGTCTTGTGAATGCCGTAGCGCGGGTGGGTGACGGCGTTGGCGAGTTCGCCGTCGTTGGTCATGAGCATGAGGCCCATGGAGTCGTAGTCGAGGCGCCCGACGGGGTAGAGCCGGACGCCGGAAGGGTGTTCGACGAGATCGGTGACGGTGCGTCGGCCGTCGGGGTCGGAGACGGTCGAAACGGTGTTGCGGGGCTTGTAGAGCATCACGTAGACGTGGCGCTCGGTCTTGGCGATCGGCTGGCCCCGGACGGTGACGGAATCGTCGGCGGGCTCGACCCATGCGGGGAGGGTGTCGACGACGCGTCCGTTGACGCGGACCTGGCCCTCGGCGATGAGGTCCTCGCAGGCGCGGCGGGAGCCGACCCCGGCGTGCGCGAGGAACTTGTGCAGTCGTACGGCGGTCTGGGAATCCGGGCCGCGCACTTCCTGCGCTTCGCTTGTGTTCTTTCGGGGCATGTCGGAGGGATTGTACTCGCAGCGGGAGGAGGACACCGGAGGGCGTCTTCGCATGCTCGGAAGGGGTGTTGGCCGATATCCGAGGACGGACGTGCCCCGAAGCGGGCTGGTTGTGAACCGATCGAGGAGATGCCGATGCCGACAGCCGACAGCCGCCCATCAGGACTGACCAAGCCGACGCCGATCGAGGCGGGTCGAGGATCGGCTTCGGAGCGGGTGTTCGTCAGCCCGCGCGTGGTCGACGAGCAGGCGTTTCGCGAGTTTTCGTCGGAATTGCGATCGATGATCGACGAGGTCCGCGGAGCGCAGGCCGAACTGATCTCGGCGGGCGATGCGGCATCGGCGACGGCGAAGAGCCTCTCGGGATCACAGGACAAATATCGCCAGCACCTCGAACTGACCACGAAACTGCTGAAGGCGCTTACGGCGAAGTCGTCGGAGGTCGAAACAACGCTTTCGAAACTGGACGAGCGTCTTGAGGCGACACGCGATGCCGAGGCTGGCGTTGAGCGGGCCATCGAGGCGAAGGTCAAGGCGTTTGAGGGGAAACTGGAAGAGCGTCTGTCCAAGGCGGAGGCCGAATACGAACGTCGGCTGAACGAACTGCAGGAGAGTTTCGAGAGCCGCAAGGCGTCCTTGGAGCAGGCGTGGTCGGAGCAGGAATCGGCGGTTCGGGAGCAGATCGAGTCGCAGCGGGTGTTCGTGCAGACCGGGCTGTCAGCGCAGGCGGACGAGATAGAAACGATGCTCAAGGAGCGTGCGAGCGAACTGACGGCGGGGATCGGGCGTTCGCTGAGCGAGGAGCGCGAGCGGGCCGAGCAGGCGCTTATCGAACTGCGCGAGCAGCGTGAGGCGTTCGCGGGTGAGACCGGCGAGTCGCTGGACAACACTCTGGAACAACTGCGGACCGCCTGCGAGATCGCCTCGAAACTGGTCGGCTGGAACCCAGCGGACCCGAACGCGGACCCTGATCAGCCGTCGGCTGGCAGCCTCGGCGATCTGGTGCGTCAGGCGACCAAGACGCGCGAGGATGC
>CAXAVQ010000097.1:0-8203 GCA_963971985.1 uncultured bacterium | reverse complement strand
CTGATCGCACTCACGGCGGGGGGCGAGATCAAGCTGTCGTTCGTGCGCAAAGCGTTCCGGTCGATCTCGCTGATCCTCGCCTTTGAGTTCACGCTCGTGTTGCTTGTCGTGGGCGCTCTGATGACGGTGCTGCTGAACAACAGCGGTGTGCTCGCCGACTACGGCGGGCTGGTGACGGTCATGCTCGTCGCCTCGGTCATCGCCGTCGTCGCGACCGCGAACTCGCCCGCAGTCGTCATGGCGCTGCTCAGCGAGACACGGGCCGATGGGCCGATGGCGAGGACCGCGCTCTCCATCACGGTCTGCAAGGACCTGCTGCTGATCATTGTCTTCGCGATCACGCTCACACTCGCCTCGACCGCCGCGACGAACGCCAAGCAGAATCTCGCGGAGGACCTCCCGGTCGATCCGCCGCCGACGCTCAACCAGGCGGAGGCCTCGGATGATCTGACTGAGCAGGAGGTGCTTCTTGCCCAGGAAGTCGCCGAGGAACTCGAGACCGGTGAGCTGAAGTCTTCGTCCGCGAAGCAGAGTTCGATCGCAAACAAACTCACCCGCCAGCTCGGCGGCTCGATGCTCGCCGGCGTTCTGGTCGGCGGGCTGCTTGCCTTCTATGTGCGGAAGGTGAAATCGTTCCTGCCGATTGTGCTGGTGCTCGGCTCCTTCGCCGTGGCGCTCATCTCCAAGGAACTTGGCCTCAAGACCCTCATCGTCGGGCTCACCGCGGGGCTGGTGATGTCCAATCTGTTCCAGACGATCGCCGAGGATGTGTTCCACACCATCGAGGAACTCTCCGTTCCCGTGTACGCGCTGTTCTTCGCCGTGGCCGGCACCAAGGTTGATCCGGGTGTTCTCGGGGGGGTGTGGATCTTTGTGGTGCTGCTCGTCACGCTGCGTCTCGGAGCCATCTGGGGCGGTACCGCAATCGGCTGCAAGGCCAGCGGAATGGAACCCCCGGCGTCGCGGTGGATCTGGACGGCGTTCGTGCCACAGGCCGGCGTCTCGCTCGCGCTGGCCATCGTTGTTTATGAACAGTTCGATGGTTTCGGCTTCCGCGAGGATGTCTTTAACATCCTGCTCTCGTCGATCGCCATCAACGAGCTGATCGGGCCCATCCTCTTCAAACTCGGTCTGGTCCGAGCGGGCGAGGATCGGTCCAAGGGCGACTGACCGCCCGGCGACAGCCGGACTCTCCAAAGCCCGTCGAAGCAAAGGTCCGATGAAGTTATCCGGGGCCGGTTCGCGGATCGACCGCGCGAGCGGTCTGTTTTTGTCCGATAGGCACCGGGTTCCGAGGCCTCAGGCCCCATGTTCCATTGACGCGCCCACACCGGGCCGTCTTCAGACGAGACCCTCGCCATGCCAGACATGTCGCTGCTGCTCGCGGTGTTCGCGCCGGTCATCGCCGGCCTCGCCACCATGCTGCTGCCTAAACCGGCCGTCACCGCTCGCGTGCTGACCATGCTCGCCGGTCCGCTGGCCAGCGCGGGCATTGTGCTCGCCTGGATCGCCCAGTACGGGATGGAGGCCGGCCCGGTCGCCATCCCCTTCGCCCCGTCTCTGAATATGTCGCTGGCGATGAACGTCGACCAGCTCGGCGGGTTCTTCGCCCTGCTCGTCTCGGTCATCGGCGCACTCATCGTCCTCTACGCACGCGGCTACTTCGGGCGCGATGAGGAGTCGCTCTGGCGCTTCTACCCCACCCTCGGCCTGTTCGCGACGGCCATGCTCGGCGTCGTACTGGCCGACAGCTTCCTGGGCATGTTCCTGTTCTGGGAACTGACCAGCGTGTCGTCGTTCCTGCTCATCGGCTGGTACCGCGAAGACCCGAAGTCGCTCAAGCTGGCCCTCCAGGCGCTGTGCACCACCGGCATGGGTGGGCTCGTCCTGCTCGGCGGGCTGATGACCCTCGGCGCCGCGACCGGCGAGTGGAGCTTCTCCGCGCTCAGCGCGCCGATCTCGCAGATGCCCGGTGTCGACGCCGGTCTGCTCACCGTCGCCTTCTTCCTGATGTTCATCGGCGGCGCGGCGAAGTCGGCCCAGTGGCCGCTGCACTTCTGGCTCCCGGGAGCGATGGCCGCCCCCACTCCTGTCTCCGCGTACCTCCACTCGGCCACCATGGTCAAAGCCGGCGTCTATCTGTTCGCCCGGCTGTACCCGACCATGCGCGAACTCGAGTGGTGGACACCGACTCTCGTGTTCTTCGGGGCGACGACCATGCTCCTCGGCGGCTACCTTGCGCTGCGCTCCGACGGGCTCAAGCGCATCTTCGCCTACACGACGGTCAGCCAGCTCGGTTTGCTCACCTGCGCCTACGGCATCGGCGGCACCAACTACGCCCACGACGACCACACCATCGCCAACATCATCTGGCCGATCACCCAGATCCTGAACCACGCCGTCTACAAGGCGCCGCTGTTCATCATCGCCGGTGCAATCATCCACCTGACGCACCAAACCAATCTCTCGCAGCTCAAGGGCCCCTCGCGCTGATCGGCATCCTCGCCGCCTACGCGATGGCCGGCCTGCCGCTGACGCTGAGCTTCACCGCCAAGGAAGCGTTCCTCTACCAGATCGCCCACGCACTCAAGACCACCCCGCTGTTCTGGGGCGTGATGGCCATGGCGGTGCTGACGGCGACCTGCAACGTCGCGATCTTCGTGCGGATCATGCGGACCTTCTTCGCCCACGCCGAGCCGGCCGAGCACCATCGCGACACTGAGCGTGCCGATGCCCACCACGAGATCCACGAGCATGGCTTCTGGGCCTCGTGCATCTGGTGGCCCGCCGCGGCGATCCTCGCGGTCCAGTTCCTCGGCGGGATCGCGCCACGTGCGTTTGAGGCGATCTTCGGGGCTCTCGAGACGCACACGCTGTACTGGGACCACCTGCCCGGTCTGATCCACGCGATCACGCACCCCTCACTCGCTCTGGGGATGTCCGGGCTTGCCATCGCCGGCGGTCTCGCGCTCGGCTTCTCCGATCTGCTGCGCCGCCCGATCGAGGACGTCCACAACACGCTGTTCCCCAGCACCTATCGCTCCACGGAAGCGATCGGGCACAAGGCCTTTGCCAACCTGCAGAACGGCAACCTCCGTTTCTACACCGTCGCCACGCTGTCGGCCCTACTCATCGGGGTGTTCGCGGCCATGTGGTTCGGCGACGGCTCGATGCTCAAATGGCCCGACATCGCACCGCTGTCGTACGCCCCGGTGCCGTACATCCTCTCGGGCGTTTTGCTCACGGTGCTGATCTGCGCGAGCGCGCTGATCCTGCCGCTGGTGCAGATCCGCGCCGTCCGGGTGCTCGTGCTCGGTGCCTGCGGGTTCGCGGTGATGGGCATGTATCTGGTCTACCAGGCTCCCGACCTCGCGCTGACGCAGATGATGTTCGAGATCATCAGCGTCGTGCTGTTCATGCTGGCGCTGCGACTGCTCCCCGAGGAGCCCAAGAAGCATCCGCGCGTGCCGGCCCTGCCCCGGGCGGTCTTCGCATCGCTGGTCGGCTGCGTCATGGCGTGGGTCGTGCTGCACGCCGGCTCGGTCGCGGACCAGTCAGCGATCGCCGCGTACGAGCGGTCGCAGCAGGAGACCGAACTCGCCGGCATCGGCTACGACACCGTGCTCGCCGCCGCTCCCGAATCCGGCGATGACCACGGGCACACCGAAACCCCACTTGTTGCGTCCGACAGCACCCGACTCGGCGGCTGGTTCCTCAACAACTCGTACAAGGGCACCACGCCCGACTCGGGCGGTCGCGGCGGCGGGGGCGACAACGTTGTCAACGTCATCCTCGTCGATTTTCGCGGCTACGACACGGTCGGCGAGATCACCGTGCTCGCCATCACGCTCATGGGCGTGCTCGCCCTGCTCGGCGCGGTGCCGGCCCCCCGCGACCTTGCAGAGGGCAACCCCTCGCTCATCAACGGCCCCCAGCCGCACCTGCGCTCGGTCCTGCTCCGCACCGCGATGAAACTGATCCTGCCGGTCAGTCTGCTGTTCGCGGGGTACATCTTCTTCAAGGGCCACAACGAACCCGGCGGCGGCTTCATCGCCGGCCTGATTGCTTCGGTCGGACTCGCGGCGTACCGCATGTCCGAGGGAGGCCAGGCCCTGCAGCGGCTCATCCCGCTCACCCCCGGCGCGATGGGTGCCATCGGCCTGCTGATCGCGCTCGGGACAGGGCTGGTGCCGATGCTCGCCGGCTTGCCGTTCTTCACCAGCGGGCAGGGCTACATCCCGTTGCCCGGCGCCGATGCACCTTTCCACTGGACGAGCGTCATGTTCTTTGACCTCGGCGTGTTCATCGTGGTCATCGCCGTCAGCGTCGGGATGATCAACCGCTTCGAAGAGGAGCTCGAATAGTCATGACACTGCTTCTCGGAATCTGCGTGGCGGTGATCTTCGCCGTTAGCGTCTACCTGCTGCTGTCGCGCGAGCTCAAGTCCGTCGCGATGGGCGTGTTCCTGTTCAGCCATGCGGCCCACCTCGGCATCCTCGCGATGTCGGGTCAGCCGGTGCTCCCCGGCGGCGTGGTCAAGGGCGCCCCGGTGCTCGGGACCAGCCCGAACGGCATCCACGTCGACCCGCTGCCCCAGGCGCTCATCCTCACATCCATCGTCATCAGCTTCGCCATCATGGCGTTCCTGCTGACGCTCCTTGTCACCACGTTCCGCACCACGCGGACTCTGAACGTCGACAAGCTGTCCGACGAGGACCGCCCCGAATCCATGTCCGAGCCCGTCGCTCGGGAGGTGGCCGCGTGAACCCGAACCTGATCGCACTCATCGTGGCCATCCCGCTCGCGACCGGCGTGCTCTGCGCCTTCGCCCGTCGGTCCACGCCGGTGTGCCGGCTCATCGGCCTGACCGCCCTGCTGGCGAACCTCGGCCTCGTGCTCACGGTGCTGGGCTCGCTCGGCGCCGACCAGCCCATGTTCGTCTCGATGATGGGCAAGTGGGCGCCGCCGTTCGGCATCGCCATCGTGTTCGACGGCCTGTCGGGCACGCTGCTCGCCATCGCGCTGACGGTCGCGGTCGCGGCGTATATCCACTCGTGGAACCTGCTCCCGCGTCACATCGAGCACGGTTGGTTCCACCCGCTGTTCCACATGCTGATCCTCGGCGTGAACTTCAGCTTCCTCACCGGCGACCTGTTCAACCTATTCGTTGCCTTCGAGATCATGCTGATGGCCTCCTACGCGCTCATGTGCCTCGGCGGCACGCGCCAGCAGATGTCGCAGGCCTTTAAGTACGTCATGCTCAACCTCGTCGGCTCCACGATATTCGTGCTCACCGCCGGCATGATCTACGGCGTCACCGGCACGCTGAACTACGCCGACCTCGCCCGATTCGTCGCCGAGAACGAGGGCGCGCTGCCCACGGGGTTCCAGGCGCTCGCCGTCGCGCTGCTCTTCGTCTTCTGCCTGAAGGCGGCGGTCTTCCCGCTGTGGTTCTGGCTGCCGGATACGTACCACACGCTCCCGAGCAGCATCGGCGCGGTCTTCGCTGCTCTGCTGTCCAAGGTCGGTGTGTACGCCATCCTGCGGATGTACCCGATGGCCTTCGCCAACCCCGGCGTCGACGACCTCGCACTGGTCCGGACGATCCTGGCGATACTCGCCGGCGTCACCATGGTGCTGGCGATCCTGGGTGCGGTCGGCGCGACCAACCTGCGCCGGGTGGTGGCGATGATCCTGATCGCCCACGTCGGCTACCTGATCTTCGGCGTGACCATGATGAACGCAGAGTCCTTCGCGGCGACGCTGCATTACATGGCCCAGGAGATGATCATCATCGCGGGCCTGATGCTGTGCATCGGCGTCATCGAACGGCGCGCCGGATCGGTCGACCTCCGCGAACTCGGCGGTCTTGCCCGGCGCTACCCCCTGCTCTCGACGATGTTCTTCCTGCTCGCCATGGGTCTGGTCGGCATCCCACCGCTGTCGGGCTTCTACGGCAAGGCCGTGCTGCTCCGCGAGGGCGCCTCGGCCGGTTCCTGGTGGCTCGTCGGCGCGACGACCTTCACGGCGGTGCTCACGCTCGTTGCGATCGCACGGGTGTGGATCACCGCGTTCTGGTCCGAACTCAAGGGCCCCCTGCTTGATCTGCCCGAGGGCGCCAAGGCTGGTCCCGATATGCCTTTGCCGCTGGCCTACGCCGGCATCGGCCTTCTGGTCGGTGTCTCGCTGACCCTCGGCCTCGGCGCGGAGCGTTCGTACAACTGGACCCAGCAGGCGACGGCGTCGCTCGCCACACCCTCGATCTACATCGACGGCGTGCTCGATCTGAACCCGATCCGCAACCTCCCGGACAACTCGACGCTCGCGTCGATCGAACCCGAACCGCAACACACGGTAATGCCATGAAACAACTCACCTTCAACCTGTTCCTTGCCGTGGTCTGGTGTCTGCTCACCGCGAGTTTCAGCGCCTGGAACTTCGTGGCGGGCACCCTCGTCGGCGCGGTCGTTGTCGCGGTCTACTCGAGCGTGGCGGGTCAGGGCAACTACTTCAAGCGAGCCTGGGGTCTTCTCGCGTTCGCGTTCTACTTCATCAAGATCCTGACGAAGGCGAACATCCAGATCGCGTGGGAGATCCTCACGCCTGCCCACAACCAGTCGCCTCGGATCCTTCGCTACCCGGTCGACGGGCTCAGCGACGTCGAGAAGACCACGCTCGCCAACGCCATCACCCTCACGCCCGGCACGCTGGTCGTGGATATCAGCCCCGACGGCAAGTGGCTCTACCTGCACTGCATGTACGCCCAGGACCCGGCGTCGACGCTCGCCGAGATCGATGACCTGGCGATTCGCCTCCGGAAGGCGGTGTTCTCATGAACCTGTTCGTTCCCGCCCTCGGCGCTGACAGCGTCATCGAGGATGCGCTGTTCCTGCTGATCGATGCCGGGATCATCCTGATCTCGCTGGCGACGGTCATGTGCCTGTACCGCATCATCAAGGGCCCAACCCTCATCGATCGCGGGCTGGCCTCGGACACGGTCGCCGTGCAGATCGCCGGGCTGATCCTGCTGCTCTCCATCCGTTTCGAAACGCTCGTGACCTTCGACGCGGTGCTGATCGTGTCGATCCTCGGGTTTGTTTCGACCCTCGCCTTTGCCCAGTTCATCGGGCGCAGAGGAGCCGCGCAATGACCATCGATTCCGTGCTGACGCTCGGCGCCGAAGCCACCGGCGCGTCCGACTCGCTCTCGATCGGCGGCATCCGCGATGCGCTCGCGGTCGTCGCGCTCGCGATCGGTCTGTTCTTCATGTTCGTCGGCGTCCTCGGCGTGCTCCGGCTGCCGGACGCCTACTCCCGGATGCACGCCGCCTCCAAGTGCACAACGCTCGGGCTGACGGGCATGCTCATCGCCGCGGGCCTGCACCTGTGGACGCTGGACGTGGTCGCCAAGTCCGCGACGGTAATCATCTTCACCTTCGTCGCGACGCCGATCGGCACGCACCTGCTCGCCAAGGCTGCCCACCACGGCAAGCTGCCCCAGTGGGACAAGACCCTGTCCGACGAACTCGCCGACGACAAGGCCGACCCCGATATGGCGGTCACGGACGACGAAATCGGCATCCCGTGCGTGGACGCGGACGAGCCCTCCTCAGGCGCCCGCCGATTGCGGATGAGCGCGTGAGGCGGTTGCCTGGCTCCTGCGGTACTCGGCCCGCTTGCCGCGGTCGTAGACGAGCATGAACACGAGGTTCAGCGCGAGCAGCGCTGCGAGCGTTCCGAGCAGGACGGGGGTCGTGATCCGCTCCCACTCATTGCGCAGCGTCCAGAGAAACTGGAGCAGGCACAAGCCGGACACGATCAGAAGAGTCACAGTGCGAGGCACGAGGCGCACCATCACCACGCCCAGCGGAGCACCGAGAGCGACGATCGGTGCCGCGGCGAGCCAGTTGCCGAGCAACCCCTCCGACAGCGCGTAGGCCGTGGGTTGAACCACCGATGCCGCCCAGAGCGAGCCGAAGCCGATCACCGAGGTGTACGCCATCAGCACGACCGAGGTCGGGATCGCCACCTTCAGATCGGCCCGGCTGAGCAGTACGATCACCACGTAGAGCGCGAGGTCGATGCCGACCCCGGTTGTCGCGGCGATGGTCATTCCCGCGAGCGTGCCGACCCAGAAGCCGATCCACTTGTCCTGACCCGCGCTGAGCTTGTGCGAACCGGTCATCGCGCTGATCTCACGGATC
>CAXAVQ010000096.1:0-8275 GCA_963971985.1 uncultured bacterium | reverse complement strand
GAGTTCGTCGTCGAGTTTCAGGTAGAGCTGGCGTGTCTGCGTGATGCCCTCGAGCGCCGCATCGATGGCCTGGCCGAGCGCGCGGTACGCGCCGATCCGCTGTCGGGCGAGGTCGGTCGCGCCCGACGCGACGGTGCTCAACTCCTCCTGGGCCGCCACCAGACGACTCCGGACCACACGTGACCGGTCAACCAGATCGCTTTCGCTGTCGTCGAGGCCCTCGAGCATCGAGTCGACGGACTCGACCAATCCGGCGATCTCGCCCGCCGAGAGCTCGCCCTGAGCAAGCCGGAACCGGTCGCTCCATCCGTCACGGAGATTGGTCAGCGAGCCGCGTCGGTCGAAGGTGACTCCGGTACGCGAACCGAGAACCCCGAGCGTCTCGCGTGCGATGGCGATGCGCTGCTCGAGATCACCGCCCGCCTCGACGTCTTCTGCGGTCCACGCGTCGAGCCTTGTCCTCAGGACCGACTCCTCCTCGCGGATCGTTTCGAGCGTCTCGCTCAATGCGCTGAGGCGGCGTTCGATCTCGCCGTGCTGTTGATCGAGATCCTCCTGCGTGAAACTCACCAGCGGCTCGATGTACTCGATCGCGAGATCGGTGGCCTCCAGACTCGCCCGCGCGAATTCCGCCTGCGCCGAGGCCCGATCGCGCTGGACCGTGCGCAGTTCGACCGTGGCCTCCCCGACACGCTCGGCGATGAGCGCGAGTTCGCGCCGGCGCGCCCTGCGCGTGCGTTCGGCCGGATCGTCCGCGGACACGCTCTGCTCCGTGATCGAGCGCCTCTGGGATCGGAGTTCTTCCAGACGTTCCGCTGCTCTGGCGAGTTCGTTGCGAGCGCGGGACAGTTCCGCTTCAGACCGCCTGAGCAGCGCCCGCATTCCCAAACGATCGCTGAGCAGATCATCCAGTGTCGCGAAGTCGTAGGGGGGCAACTGCTCGAACCGCCCGGCCCGAGCGGCGCGAAGATCCTCGCGCGCGCCCTCGGACGCTTGCCGGAACTGCTGCAGGCGCTGGTACTCGGAGATCAACTGCTCGTGCACGAACAGAAGCTGGCGCAACTGTTCCACACTTCGCCCGAGCACCTCGCTCTCAACGGTTTTCTCGGCGGCCCGCTCCGCCTCGAAGACCGCCCGCGTCTGGGCCAGTTCCTGCTCGATCGCCGGGATCAGTTCCCGGATCCGCTCGATCTGCTCCTCGGGGCTCAGCGTCGGCTGGTCTTCCGTCGCCTGATCCGCGCCCTGACCGGTAAGGTCCTCGATCGAGATCTGCCCCCAAACGCGATCGCCGCAGCACAGGGCCGCGGCGATGCAAATGGCGGTTCGGATGTAGCGACGCAGCGTCTCGCTCATGCGAGCACTGTAGCCGGACCAGCGCAGGTCAGCGCGGGTCAGCGACGAAGGGCGTCGGCGACCTTCTTCAGGGCTTTTCCGACCAGTGCGATCTGCTGCTCGCTTAGGTGCTGGTGCACCGGAACGCAGAACAGGCAATCGGCGAGCGAATCGGCGACCGGCTGGTGGTCCACGCCGGGGACGTTGAACACCGGCTGGCGGGTAAGGCTCTTAGGGTAGTGGATGGCGGTGCCGATGCCCTCGGCGTTGAGCGCCTTGCAGAACAGGTCGCGGATGTTCATATCGGCTTCGGACTCGATGAACGCGTCCGGGTCGATGCGTACCGGGTAGAGGTGGAAGGCGTGGGTCGCGTTGTCGGTCTCGGTCGGGGCGTGGAGCCCCTCGATGGAGGCGAGCGCGTTGGTATGGGCAGCGGCGCTCGGTGGTCGCCTCGATGGTATCGAGCTGCTTACGACCGATGGCGCCCTCGACGTCGGTCATGCGGTAGTTGAAACCGATGTACGAGTGCTCGTACTTCGCCGTTTCGCCGTGGCTGCGGAGCATTCTGATCTTCGCGGCGATGTCGTCGTCGTTCGTGGTGACCATGCCGCCTTCGCCGGTAGTCATGTTCTTGGTGGGGTAGAAGGAGTAGGTCACGCAGTCGCCGTACGCGCCGAGGCCCTTGCCGTCGTAGGTGGCCATGTGCGACTGGGCGGCGTCGTAGATCACCGTCAGTCCGTTCTCGGCGGCGATGGCTTCAACGGCGGCGATGTTGACCGGGTTGCCGTAGATGTGCGTGCAGGCGATCGCGGCGGTCTTGTCGGTGACCTTCTTGCGCAGGTCGTCGACGTCGATGGCGTAGGTGTTCGGATCGGCATCAACCCAGACGATCTTCGCACCGGCGGCGACGAGCATCGACGCGGTGGCGATGTACGTCCACGACGGGCAGAGCACCTCGTCGCCGGGCTCGATGGTCGCGCCGTAGGCGAGTTGCAGGGCGCAGGTGCCGTTGGCGCAGGCGAGCGCGTGCTTCGCGCCGGTCATCTCGGCGAACTTCTCTTCGAACTCGAGCACGTGCTTGCCCATCGCGAGCATGCCGGAGCGCATGACCTCGACCGCCGCGGCGATCTCTTCTTCGCTGAGCTTGACGGCGATCATGCCGACGTTGGGCTCGGCGACTTTGCTGCCGCCGTTGATCGCGAGGTTGGACGCCTGCGGGCGGTCGATGACCGGGGTCTGCGTGGTGGTGCTCATCTCTTGTCGTTCTGCGCGGGTCGCGCTCTCGGTGCCTGGTCTGCACAGCCGGGCGCGACAGCGTGTCGCCGGCCCGTGCGAGTGATCTGGATGGGGCATTGTACCTCGACGCCAGCGAGCACGTGCGATGCGTGTCGGATGTGGCGCGACCGATAAACCCTTGACGCGGCCCGAGAAACCCCGCAGATTACCGGCGAAGGGCGACCGGTCGCTCAGCGGTCGAGGGGGATCCGGATCGCCTCGATCGAGACCGCCGACCTCGCCTCGGTATCCACGACCAGCATCGCCCCGCTGCAGGCGATGTCCTTCTCCGAGGGCGAGAGCTTGCCGCCGGTCTGCGTCTTCAGGCGCTCCAGCGAGACCTCCGGGTCGAAACCGATGACCGAGTCGTGCCCGCCCGTCATGCCGAGGTCGCTGATCGCCCCGATCTGGCGCGAGGCGAACCCGCCGGCGCCCGAGGCCACGACCAGCCGGGCGTCGTTGGTCTGCACGTGCGTGTGCGTCCCCACCACCCCCACCACCGTCCCCGGCCAGACCGAGGCGCAGTGGTAGGCCATGCCCATCTTCTCGCTGGTCACCTCGGCGTGGATCTCGACGATGATCAGCGCGTCGGGGTCGGCCGCGGTGATCGCGCGGATCGCCTCGTCGGCGTGCTCGAACGGGCTGCCGTTGTCCTGCTTCATGTAGACGCGCCCGAGCACGGTCACGGTGTAGAGGTTCGGCGTATCCCCGACGCCGGTCGGCGTGATGCGGTTCCATCGCTTGGCTTTGTCGGACCGGAGTGGGAAGTTCACCGGGCATGCGACCGGCGCGTCCGCGCGGTTCAGGTACGACGCGATCCGCTCGTCGTCGAGCGCGTGATCGCCGAGGGTGATCGCGTCGGCCCCGGCGCGCATCAGCTCGTCGTAGCCGTCGGGGTGCAGGCCCCGTCCGTGCCGGGCGTTCTCGCCGTTGACGATAACGACGTTCGCCGCGCGGTCGCGACGCAGGATAGGCACGGCGTGAGCGAACGCCCGCCTGCCGGGCTCTCCGACAACGTCACCGAGAAACGCGATCCGCAGTCGAGCCATCGGTTACGCGCCCGACGCCAGCGTTGCGGTCTCGTTCTGCGGCGCCCCCTCGGGGTGCAGCAGGCTCGGGCCGAACTCACCGGGCTCGAAGAGGTGGACGTGCTCCATGTCCACGTAGAACTTCACCTCGCCGCTGGTCGGGAAGTCGTGCCGGGCGTCGATCCGCGCGAGCATCGGCGAGCCGTCGAGCAGTTCGCACGATACGTCGATGTTCTTGCCCAGCGGCTCGACCACCTGCACGTTCGCGCGGATGGTGCTGTGCGCTGCGGTCTCTTTGCCCATCGGGTGCTCGGACAGCGAACTGGGGCGCAGGCCCAGCGTGACCTCGTCGCCGACGCGGTCGCGGAGCTTCGCCCCGTGCTGCGGGAGCATGGCCAGGCGGATCGACGGGGCATGTTCCGGGCCGGCGACAAACCAGACCTCGCCCTCGGCCTCGACCAGACGACCGTCGAAGAAGTTCATGGGCGTGCGCCCAAGGAACGCACCGACGAAGCGGTTCTTGGGGTAGCGGTACACGTTCAGCGGGGTGTCGACCTGTTCGATCACGCCGACGCCGCGACCGGCGCTCATGACAACGATCCGGTCGCCGAGGGTCATGGCCTCTTCCTGGTCGTGGGTCACATAGACCGTGGTCGTCTTCAGGCGCTTGTGCAGCTTCTTGATCTCGGTGCGGGTCGTGACGCGGAGTTTGGCGTCGAGGTTCGAGAGCGGCTCGTCGAACAGGAACACCGAGGCATCACGCACGATCGCCCGACCCAGCGCAACGCGCTGGCGCTGCCCGCCGGAGAGCTGCTTCGGCCGTCGCTGCAACAATTCGCCGATACCGAGCAGCCCGGCGGTCTCCGTCACACGCTTCCTGATCTCGTCTCGCGGCAGTTTGCGCAGCTGCAGACCGAAAGCCATGTTCTTCTCGACGCTCATGTGCGGGTAGAGCGCGTAGTTCTGGAACACCATCGCGATGTCGCGATCCTTCGGGTGCACATCGTTGACCACCCGGTCGCCGATGGAGATGGTCCCCTCGGTGATGGCTTCGAGTCCGGCGATCATGCGCAGGGTCGTGGACTTGCCGCAGCCGGACGGGCCGACGAGGACGAGGAACTCGCCGTCGCCGATGGTCAGGTTGACATCGCGCACCGCGACGACCTTGCCGTCGTAGACCTTCTTCACATCGCGGAGCGTCACCTGAGCCATGTCACCGTCAACCCTTCACCGCGCCGAGCTGGATGCCCTTCACGAGGTACTTCTGAAGCAGGAGGAACAGGATAATCGGCGGGATCATGGCCATCAGGGCCGCCGCCATGATCGCCGGCACATCACTGCCGTAAGTGGTGTTGAACTGGAGCAGGCCGACGGGGAGCACGCGGAGGTTCTCGCTCTGCGTGAGGATCAGCGGCCAGAAGAAACTGTTGTAGTTGAACAGGAACGCGAAGATCGCCAGCACGATCAGGCCCGGACGCGCGAGCGGCAGAATGACCTGCGTGAAGATCCGCCAGTGGCCCGCGCCGTCGATCGCCGCGGCTTCGTCGAGCGAACTCGGGATGGTCAGCATGAACTGCCGGAGCAGGAACGTGCCGTAGGCACTGAACGCCGCGGGGATGATCAGGCCGGTGTAGTCGTCGAACATGCCGAGCCCGAGGATGACGACGAAGTTCGGCACCATGAGCACGACGCCCGGAACCATCAGCGTGCCCAGATAGAGCAGGAAGACCTTGTCGCGGCCCGGCCACTGGATGCGACTGAACGCGTACGCCGCCATCGAGCAGGTGATGACCTGGAGCAGCGTGACCCAGCCGGCGACGAAGAACGAGTTGAAAAAGTACTTCGCGAACGGAACCTGATCGAACACACGGACATAGGCGTCCAGCGAGATGCGACTGGGGAAACCGGTCTCCGTCAGCCGGTCCACCTCGCTGCGGTCCGACAGCGAGATCAGCACCTGCCACACGAACGGCACGACGAACGAGATGCCCAGCACCACGAGCGCGACGAACGTCGCGGGGCGTGCCAGCTTCGCCAGGGGCCCGGTCGCCGATTCCATCGGATGACGCTCATTCATTGGTGAGCCTCGATCCGAAACGGAAGTTGAACGCCGTCATCGCGAAGATCATCGCGAACATCACCCATGCGACCGCGGAGGCCAGCCCGAGCTGGAAGTCGTCGGTGAAGGCGAGGTTGTAGAGGTAGTAGGTCAGCACGATGGTGTCGGCCTTGCCCTCGGTCATCACGAGCGCCTGCTCGAATCCGCCCTGCAGGCCGCCGATGGTGGACATGATGACGATGAAGAAGGTCGTGGGCGCGAGCTGTGGCCAGGTCACGTTGATGAAGCGCTGCCAGCCGGTGGCACCGTCGATCGCCGCGGCTTCGTAGAGCGACTGAGGGATGTTCGACAGACCGGCCAGATACAGCAGCATGTTCCCGCCGCCGATGGCCAGCCAGATGCCCATGATCACCAGCGCGGGCTTGGCCCAGCGCGACGACAGAAGCCAGTCCGGCGGCTGCAGCCCGCCCCGCTCGGTCTCGTGCCCGGCGGTCAGCCCCTGACGGACCTGAACAGAGCGTTCATCGACCGCCTCGACCACTGCCGGGCGGTTCATCCGAAGCACCGGGTCGGACAGCAGAGCGCTGAGCGTGTCGGCGCGGGAGGCGCTCTCGCCGAGGGCGTTGACGATCAGATCGACCTCGGCCTCGTCCACATCCTCGATGGCTTTGAGGTCTTCACCGATCTCGATGATCGCGGACTGGTCGAAGTCCTCGTAGCCGGAGGGGAGCAGCGATTTCTCGGGCAGTTGGACGAGCACCAGACTGATGCCGAGGGCCGACACACCCACCGTCGCGAGGATGAACGCCCGCCCGAACAGCGCGAAGCCGCCGGTCTCCTTCGCCCTGTAGCGCGAGAAGCCGGTCATCATCGACGTGCCGATGAAACCCAGGGTCGCGAGGGCGAGCAGGATCCCTGTGCCGTACCACAAGACCGCCGGCGTGTTGACGACGACGCGCTCGATACCGCCGAGGATCGGATCGAGCACGGAGTTGATCAGCCCGCCGCGAGGGCGGTAAAGCGTCTTCCAGAGCAGGAACATCGCGACGCCTGCGAGCAGGGTCGGCAGGTAGAACGCGGCGCGGAAGAACATCTGGCCGACAAACAGCCCGGCGGTGATGACCGCCCCAACGATGCCGACGAACAGCACGAGCCCGTTGCGCTGCATCGCCTGGACCTGGTACTCGGTCAGGTCGGTCATGCCCGAGCGGGTGCTCATCACGTCCTGCGCCGCGGACGGCGCCGCGAGCACCCACGCCCCGAAACAGGCCGCCACGGTGCAGGCGAGGCCGATCATCCCCCACTTCACCTTGGACTTGGGCTTCTGGGGCGTCGCCTTCGAATTGATCCAGACCGCCAGCAGCAGCGACCCGGCGATCGAGACCGGGATCGCGATCATCAGGAAGACGGTGTTGTAGAAGTAGTCCCAGAACAGGTGCGACTCGTCGCCCCAGAGCAAACGGGCGTAGTTCTCAAGGCCGATGAACTTCACGTTCTCGGTCGAGTACTGGTTGTGCTTGGTCAATTGCCAGTCGGTCAGCGACATGTACAGCGAGAACACCACCGGCCCGGCCGTGAACAGCAGGAAGCCGATCAGGTTCGGCAGCAGGAACGCCAGCGCGATCAGCAGCCGCTTCCGCCCACTCCCGATCATGATGCGCCCCCGGCCATGCTCAACCGGTTCGCTCGCTCGACCTGCTGACGCAGCGGCACGGACGGGTCGGGGTCGAACTCGACGCCGGTCAGTTCCTCCCAGCGTTCGCGGAGCGAGGCGTCGCGCCGGAGATTGGCCGCGATCTGCATGTTGATCCGCTTCTCGATGACGCGTGCGGCCTCGGCCGGGCCGATGTCCCGCTTCTCGAGTTTCTCGATGACCGGTCCGGCGAGCGCGCCGAGGCGACCGGGGCCGATGAAGTCAGAAAGTTGCTCCGGCTCGGCGTACTCCAGCATCGCCTCGACGAACACCGGCGAGTCCATCTGCTCCAGACCCGGCAAAGCCCGGGGCGGTCCGGAGATGCCGTCCTCGTCGAGGCAGTACGCCGGCACGCCGCAGATGGAGTCGAAGGCGCCGTTGATCTGCTCGTTGTAGACCTCGCTGCCGAGGAACCGCAGAAACCGGACGGCTTCTTCGCGGAGCTCCGACGACCGGTTCACGACCGCGACGCGGGCGCCGGCCATATAGAAAGGTGTCCCCGTCACGCTCGGCACGTGGGCGACCCCCACCTGCAGCAGTCGCGAGCGGTCGGCCTCGGTCAGCGTGCCGACCAGCGCTTCGTACTGCGAATCGCTCAGCGGGTTCAGGATGTCGCGCTGCAGGATCGCGATGGCTTCGCGGATCAGTTCTGACTCGGCATCGCTGGGCTCACCGGACGCCAGTTCGCGCTCCGCCGCCGGCCGGATGACCTGCTCGAAGTTCCGACTGGCCATCTGGGCGTATTCCCAGCGCCCGCCCACATACATCGCCGCCACCTTGTCGGCGAACAGCGACGACGCCGAGGCGGTCTCGGCGGTCGTGTTCATGTTCGCGCCGCCGGCGGTGGCCATGGACGCCGCCTCGGCCGGGGTGGGCGAGACCCAATCG